>NZ_JBHWBP010000366.1:0-7609 GCF_042735575.1 Streptomyces sp. NPDC059564
GCCCCCGGACCCCCGCGCCTCAAACGCCGGCGGGGCTGGGATTGGCCGCAGGGCGCCGACGGGGCTGGAGTTGGCCGCAGGGGCCGGCCCCCTCAGCGGCCCTGGAGTTTGGCCGACGTGGCGCGGGTCGGGGGGAGTTGGTTGTAGAGGAGGCGGCCCGGGCATTCCGTGGCGAAGCCGTCGCGGTGGCCCGAGATGACGTGGAGCTTGACGTTGCTGCCCTTGGCGTAGAGGTTGCCGCCGCCCGACTTCAGGGTGGTCTTCGCGCGCGGGTCCGCCCCGAAGAGGCCGAGCTTCCAGGCCGTGAGCTGGGCCACCGCGTCCACGGCGGCCTTCGGCGGGGCCGTGCTGCCGAAGGAGCCGATCACCGCGACGCCCATGCTGTCCGTGTTGAACCCCATGGTGTGCGCGCCGAGCACCGCCTTCGCGACTCCGCCCGCGCGGCCCTCGTAGACCGTCCCGCAGCGGTCGACGGCGAAGTTGTAGCCGATGTCGCGCCAGCCCTCGCTGACCACGTGGTAGCGGTACAGGCTGCGCAGCACCGCCCCGGCGTCCGTGCAGGCGTAGTTGTTGCCGGAGGCGGTGTGGTGGACGAACGCCGCCTTGACGGTGTTGGTGTAGACGAAGCCCGACTCGCGCAGGCTCTCGTCCGCGCCCCAGCCCCGCCGCGTGACGATCCGCGGGCGCGGGCCGATGTACGGGCGGGCGGCCTCGCTGAGGGCGCCGTCGCTGGCGAGGACCGCGTCGGCGGTGGAGTCGGCCTTGTTGAGCGCGGTGATCTCCAGCGCGCCGAGCACGGCGTGCGGCACGTTGGCGGCGGAGGACTCGGCCGCCTCCGCGGTCATGTCGGGCAGGGTCACCGCCGAGTCGCCCTTGTCGTCGTCGTCACCCGGCAGGGGCCCGGCGTTCTTGCCGTCGAGGACGGTGACGGGCCGCGCCGCGCCCGGGTCGACGAGTTCGATGCGCATGCCCGAGGGCAGGGCGGACGGGGTGCGGGTGTCCCGGCCGCCGGCCTCCGCCTGGACCCGGACCTCGACCCCGTCGGACGCGCCGACCCACAGCGGGGCGGTGCTGCCGCGGACGCGGCCGGAGCCGCGTTCGACCGCGTCGGGGTCGGCGGCGTGTTCGCTGTTGTGGGTCTCGACGTCCTGCCAGCCGGACCAGGCCCCTGTCGCCACCGCACGGGTGCGGACCTGGACCCGGCCCAGGAGCTGGGTGGCGGCGTCGTCCCAGACGACGCCGACCAGCGAGAAGGTCTTCACGTCGCGCGCGGCCAGCCCCCGGGCCTCGGGCAGGCCGGGCTCGGCGCTCATGCCGGGGACGCCCGGGATCCGCCCCTGCGAGGGCCCGAGGGCGACGAGCGGCAGGGACTGGGTGGACCCCCCGGGGGTCACGGGGGCGGCCGCGCCCACGGACGGGGTGGCCAGGGCCGGAGTGGTAAGCGCGAGCGGCAGGGCCAGTGCGGCCGCCGTCGCGACGCCGATCGAGGAAGCAAGGAATCCACGCATGGAAGCGATGCTGAGCACTGCCACCACGAAGCGCCATCGGAGAACTGACGATCCGTCCGACGATCGCGGGCCCGGCCTTCCCCTGGACGGACGAGCCGGTGCCCCCCGTACGAGGGAGGGCCCGCGTACGCTGGGGCGGGTGAACGCCACTGACCGCACCCCTGCCGACCTGCTGCGATCCGCGCTCGCCGCCGATCCGGGCCGCCCCCTCGTCACCTTCTACGACGACGCCACGGGCGAGCGCGTCGAATTGTCCGTCGCCACCTTCGCCAATTGGGTGGCCAAGACCGCCAATCTGCTCCAGGGCGACCTGGGCGCCGAACCGGGCGACCGGCTCGCGCTGCTGCTGCCCGCGCACTGGCAGAGCGCCGTCTGGCTGCTCGCCTGCGCCTCCGTCGGCGTGGTCGCCGAGGTGGGCGGGGACCCGGCCGGCGCCGACCTGGTCGTCAGCGGGCCCGACACCCTGGAGGAGGCCCGCGCCTGCTCCGGTGAGCGGGTCGCCCTCGCGCTGCGGCCCCTGGGCGGACGGTTCCCGCAGCCGCCGGCCGGGTTCGCGGACTACGCCGTGGAGGTGCCGGGGCAGGGCGACCGCTTCGCGCCGTTCGCCCCCGTCGACGCCGACGCCCCCGGGCTGGTGGTCGGCGGCGAGGAGCTCTCGTACGCGGCCGTGGTCGGGCGGGCCCGCGAGGACGCGGCGAAGCGCGGCCCCGGCGAGGGCGCGCGGGTGCTGTCGGGGCTGGGCTACGACAGCTGGGAGGGGCTCTCGGCGGGGCTGTACGGGGCCCTGGCCACCGGCGGCTCCGTGGTGCTGTGCCGCAACCTGGACCGGCTGTCGCCCGCCGCGCTGGAACAGCGGACCGAGAGCGAGCGCGTCACCCACACCGTCTAACGGCGAGCCCGCGCGATCTGTCACCCGCATGGCCCTTTACAGGGCCCCGCCCCCGGGCCGCCCGGGTCACCCGGGTGCAGGATCGGCCCCAGGCCGTACTCACCCGTACGGCTGGCCCCCGGCTACCGCTGGGAGGTACCCCCAGGGCTACGGCGAGGGGACGGAACGCCAGTGACGGACAGCGCGGGCATACCGGGCGGCACCCGCCCGGACGGAGGCAGCGCAAGGCCTCCGTCCGGGCGTCGGCGCCGTCTGCTGCGCTGGACCGGGCTCGGGGCCGCCGCGCTGGTCCTGGCGGGGGCGGGCGCGGGCTGGTGGCTGTACACGAAGCTCGACGGGAACATCACCGCGGACACCTCCGCCGAGGCCGAGCTGCGCCGCTACGAGCGCGAGCGCCCGGCGCACCTCGCGGACGGCGCCCAGAACATCCTGCTGATCGGTTCGGACTCGCGCTCCGGCCGGGAGAACGCGGGCTACGGGCAGGACAAGGGCACCCAGCGCTCCGACACCACGATCCTGCTGCACCTGCCGGCGGACCGGAAGAGCGCGACGGCCGTGTCGATACCCCGGGACCTGATGACGGACGTGCCGAGCTGCCTCACCCCGGACGGCAGCCGCACGACGGAGCGGTTCGCCCAGTTCAACTGGGCCTTCGAGTGGGGCGGGGCCGCCTGCACGATCCGTACGGTCGAGAAGCTGTCGGGGGTGCGGATCGACCACCACATGGTGGTGGACTTCGGCGGGTTCAAGAAGATGGTCGACGCCGTCGGCGGGGTGGAGGTCTGCCTGCGGCAGCCGGTGGACGACGCCGAGGCCGCGCTCAAGCTCCCGGCGGGCCGCCACCTCCTCCAGGGCGAACAGGCGCTCGGTTTCGTCCGGGCCCGGCACAGCCTGGGCAACGGCAGCGACACCGAACGCATGCAGCGCCAGCAGCAGTTCCTCGGCTCGCTCGTGAACAAGGTGCAGAGCAACGGGGTCCTGCTGAACCCGGCGCGGCTGTATCCCCTGCTGGACGCGGCCACTTCCTCGGTGACCACCGACCCGGGGCTGGCCTCGCTGCGCGGGCTGTACGAACTCGTACGGGGTGTACGGGACATACCGACCGATCAGGTCAAGTTCCTTACCGTGCCCCGGAAGCCGTACGCGCCGAACCCGAACCGGGACGAGCTGGTGGAGCCCGACGCGAGCCGGCTGTTCGAGCAGCTGCGGACGGACCGGCCGCTGACGATCACCCCGCCCACGCCCGAACCCACGGGGGCGAGCGGCCGCGAGGCGGCCTCCGCGGAGGCCGCCCGGAAGTCTGTGCGGCCGAAAAGCGGAACCACGTCCACCCCCGTTCCCGTCCCCACTTTCACGGGAACCACGGCGGACGTGGCCGATTGCCGGTAAAGCAATCCAAAAGCCGGTGACCCAACCGCGCCGGATGGGTGCTTTGGGCCGTTTTCGGGGGAGTGGATTTTGTCACCGCCATGGTTTGCAGCTGACCTGGCCGGATAAGGTGAGCGATCCGGTGCACAGGAAGCCAAGAGACCATGCACCAGCAGCCGGATCGTTGACCGCGCGCCTGGGGGGAGGCGCGTCGCGAGGCACCGACGGAGGATTCGAGCAACCGTGGATGCGCAAAGCCGTGGGCGGGCGGAAGAGATCGACCCCGCAGACCAGTGGGTCCTCAATCCCCGCACTGGCAACTACGAACTGCGACTGGGCCATTCCCCTGCGCAGCAGCACTCCGTCACCACCCCCCGCAGGATCCGCAGATCCCCTGCGGCTCCCCCCGCGCCGGCGTCCCCGGCGGTCCCCAAGCCGCGCCGCGGCGAGGGCCCGCCCGGCGGCCGGCGCTCCGGCCGCCCCCGCAGGACGGGCGGCGGTGGCGGGGCTTCGGCGCGGCGCCGCAGGAGGCTGGCCATCACCGGCGGAACGCTCGCGTTCCTGCTGCTCGGCGGCGGGCTGGGCTCGTACCTCTACTACGAGCACCTGAACGGCAATCTGAAGGTCATCGACACCGGTGGCGCGGGCGGCAGCTTCAAGAAAGACCAGCCGATCAACATCCTGGTCATCGGCACCGACAAGCGCAGCGGCGCGGGCAACCAGGGGTACGGGGACGCCGACAGCGTCGGCCACGCCGACACCACGATCCTCTTCCACGTCTCCAAGGACCGCAGCAACGCCACCGCTCTGTCCATCCCCCGCGACCTGATCACCGACATCCCGGTCTGCCCGACCAAGCAGAACGGCTCGGTGAAGCAGATCCCCGCGACCAAGGGCAGCCGCTTCAACAACAGCCTGGGCCAGGAAGGCCGCGACCCGGGCTGCACGATGCGCACGGTCAAGCAGCTCACCGGGCTCGAAGTCGACAATTTCATGATGGTCGACTTCAACGCGGTCAAGGAGTTGAGCACGGCGGTCGGCGGGGTGCCCGTCTGCGTGGCGAAGGACGTCAACGACCGGGATTCCAAGCTGAACCTGAAGGCCGGCGAGCACCGGCTGCAGGGCGAGCAGGCGCTGGCCTTCGTACGGACGCGGCACGCCTTCGGCAACGAGAGCGACCTCGACCGGATCAAGACGCAGCAGCAGTTCCTGAGTTCGATGATGCGCGAGATGAAGTCCAAGGAGACGCTGACCAGTCCGAAGAAGTTCTTCTCGCTCGCGGAGGCGGCCACCAAGTCGCTGACCGTGGACCAGGGGCTGGGGTCCATCGGCAAACTCACCGATCTCGCCGGTGAGCTGAAGGACATGAACCTGAAGAACATCACCTTCACGACGCTGCCGGTGCTCGACAATCCGAACGAGCCGCCCGGCCGGAAGGCGACCGTCGTCGTCAACTCCTCGCAGGCCGACCCGCTCCTGGAGATGATCCGGGGGGACGTGTCCCTCACGGAGGTCGAGAAGAAGGAGCAGGCGGCGAAGGAGGCGGCCGGCGCCAAGCAGGAGGCGCTGCTCCAGGGCAACCGCTCGCCCGCCGGGGACGTCCGGGTGGACGTGTACAACGGCGGCGGCCCGCCGGGATCGGCGTCCACCACCCTGGCCTGGCTGCAGAACAGCAAGGGCGTCTACAAGGCGAGCAACCACGGCAACGCCTCCGCGCGGCTCGCCGCCACCCAGCTGGAATTCGCCCCCAACCAGGCCGACATGGCCCGGGCCCTGGCGGACATGATGGGGCTGTCCGCCACGGCCCTGAAGGTGGGCACGGTGGACGCGGGGCCGAAGACCCCGATGAAGCTGACGCTGGGCTCCGACTTCAAGGAGCCCGGAGCACCGCTCGGTACGCCCGAGGCCCCGCAGCAGGCCCCGGACGGGCTCCAGCGGGTGGAGGCGGACAAGGCGGTCTGCGCCAAGTGACCGGACTGCGGTTACGCCACCGCTCACCCACCGACCGCCACACGACGGTCGGCAGCCGGCAGGACCGGCACCACACCGACCAGCAGTGATCTTGAGGGGGGTACGCGTGAGGCACAGCAGCGTGCGGGGGGAGGGGGCGCCCGACCAGGCCGCCGGCGGCATATCCGGCGGCGGGGCGGGCACTTCCGGCGCGGTGCCCCCACCGCGGGCGGGATCGGGCGGCGCCCGGTCCGGCGGTGGCGGTGGGATACCCGTCCGGCGGCGTCGCCGGCGGGTGCTGTTCTGGGTGTCGTCCGTACTGGCGTTCCTGATCCTGGGAACCTCCGCGGCCGGCTACCTCTACTACCGTCACCTCGACGGGAACATCCGCAGCGGGCAGCGCCTCAGCGGGGAGAGCGGCGTGGAGAAGTCCCACGCCAACGCCAAGGGCCAGCGCCCGCTGAACATCCTGCTGATCGGCTCGGACAGCCGGAACAAGCCGGAGAACGTGGAGCTCGGCGGCAGCCGCGACACCGTCGGCAATCCCCCGCTGGCGGACGTGCAGATGCTGCTCCACGTGTCGGCCGACCGGGAGAACGCCTCCGTGGTGAGCGTCCCGCGCGACACCAAGGTCGAGGTGCCGGAGTGCACGGACCCGAAGACCGGGGAGAAGTTCAAGAAGGCCAAGATCATGATCAACGAGTCCCTCGCGCGCGGGGGTCCCGGCTGCACCCTGGCCACCTGGGAGAAGCTGACCAACGTCTACATCGACCACTGGATGATGATCGACTTCTCCGGTGTCGTGCAGATGGCGGACGCGATAGGCGGCGTGCCGGTCTGCGTCAAGGACAACGTCTGGGACCGTCCGCTGCCCACCTCCGGCGGCGGCTCCGGCCTCAAGCTCACGGCCGGCACGACCAAGGTCAAGGGCGAGCAGGCCCTCCAGTGGCTGCGCACCCGGCACGCGTTCAGCAGTGACCTGGGCCGGGCGCAGGCCCAGCACATGTACATGAACTCGATGATGCGCGAGCTGAAGGGCCAGAACGCCTTCACCGACGTTGGCCGGATCACGGCGCTGGCCGAGGCGGGCACCAAGGCGCTGGAGGTCTCCGAGGAGATCGGCTCGGTGAAGAAGCTCTACAACCTGGCCATGCAGCTCAAGGACATCCCGACCAACCGCATCACGATGACGACGATGCCGACGCTGCAGGACCCGCAGGACGAGGACCGGCTGATCGTCAATCCCGGGGACGCGGACCGGCTGTGGACGATGGTCCGCAAGGACGTGGCCTTCGACAAGAACGGCGCTCCGACGGCCCCGCAGAGCCCGTCGGCGTCCGCGCCCGCCTCCGCGCCCGCCTCGGCGCCCGCCACATCCCCGGCCCCCGGCGCCCCGCAGGGCACCCCGGCGGGCCAGGAGCCCTCCAAGCCCCCGGTCACCGCCCCCGACCGGATCGCCGTCCACGTGGTCAACGGCACGGCGGCCGGCATGCCGCTGGCGCCGAAGCGGGCGAGCGACGTCGCGGGGGCGCTGGTCTCCAAGGGCTTCACCGGGGCCCGCGCGGACAGCGCGCTGACCCCGGAGAAGACCACCGTCGTGCGCTACCCGACGGCGGACCTGGCGGACGAGGCGCAGAGCGTGGCGGCGGCCCTGGGCATCCCGGCCAGCTCGGTGCAGCAGTCGGCGGACGTCTCGCGGATCACCCTGGTGGTGGGCGCCGACTGGCGCGAGGGGACCGCGTACCCGCAGCAGGCGCCGCCGGAGGCCGGTGCGCTGCCCGACACGGCCGACGCGATCAACGGCTCGGACAGCGGGGCCTGCATGGAGGTGTACAAGCCCTACCGCTGGTGAGCCGCGGGCGGTGAACACGAAAGGGGTGACCCGGTCCACAGG
>NZ_JBHWBP010000367.1:0-7606 GCF_042735575.1 Streptomyces sp. NPDC059564
GGGCGTGGGGCGGGGGGGGGGGGGGGCGGGGTGCGCGCGGCCGGACGTGCGCGACCCGGCGGACGCCGGGATCCGGGAGGCCGTCGCCGCCTGGTCGCGCACGCCGCCCGAGCGGCTCGCCGGGATCCCGCTGGAGGGCTGGTCCTACGAGGTCACCTCGGTCCGGCCGGACGGCGTACGGGCCCTCGTACGGGCCGAACTGCGCTACCGGCTCGCCGGCTACGACCCGGCCCCCGCCGGGGCCGCCCGCGAGGTCGAGCTGGCCCGGGACGGCGCCGCCTGGCGGGTCACCGCGGACCGGCCCGCCCCGGGCGCCCCGGCGCAGCCGTGGGACCAGGGGCCGGTGACGGTGGTGCGGGGCGAGCACGCCCTGGTGCTCGGCGTGGGCCGCCCCGCCGCGGAACTGTCCGCCATCGCCGGGGAGGCCGACCGGGCGGTGCCCGCCGCGAGCGCCGCCTGGCCGCGGGACTGGGCGCGGCGGGTGGTGGTGCTGGTCCCCGCCTCGCTGGACGCGATGGCCGCGCTGCTGGGCCGGCCGGCCGCCGAGTACCGGGGCATGGGCGCCGTCACCACCGGCCGGGTGGGCGCCGGACCCGCCCCCGCCGACCGGGTCGTGATCAACCCCGAGGGGTACGCGCAGCTCAGCGCGGCCGGCCGGGACGTCGTCCTGACCCACGAGGTCACCCACGTCGCCACCCGCGCCGCCACCTCGGCCTCGACCCCGCAGTGGCTGTCCGAGGGCTTCGCCGACTGGGCAGCGTACCGGGGCACCTCCGCCACCCCCGCCAAGGCCGCGCCCGCGCTGGGCCGGGCCGTGCGCCGGGGCGAGCTGCCGGGCGCCCTCCCCTCCGACGCGGCCTTCGCCTTCGGCGGGGACCAGGAGGCGATGGCCCGGGCGTACGAGGGCGCCTGGCTGGCCTGCCGGCTCGTCGCCGGCCGGTGGGGCGAGGCGGCGCTCGTACGCCTCTACGAGCAGGCGGGCCGCGAGCCGCTGCCGGCCGCGCTGGAGACCGTACTGGGCACGGACCTGCCGGGTCTGACGCGGGCCTGGCAGGAGGCCCTGCGCAACGAGCTCGGCTGACGCCGTCCGGTACGTTGGCAGCGATGCACAAGACGCTGATCGTGACCAACGACTTCCCGCCGCGCCCGGGCGGCATCCAGGCCTTCCTGCACAACATGGCGCTGCGCCTCGACCCCGAGCAGGTCGTCGTCTACGCCTCCACCTGGAAGCACAGCGCGGAGGGCCGCGCGGCCACCGCCGCCTTCGACGCCGAGCAGCCCTTCCCCGTGGTGCGCGACCGCACCACCATGCTGCTGCCGACGCCCCGCGTGACCCGGCGGGCGGTGTCCCTGCTGCGCGAACACGGCTGCGAGTCGGTGTGGTTCGGGGCGGCGGCCCCGCTCGGCCTGATGGGCCCGGCGCTGCGCCGGGCGGGCGCGCGGCGGCTCGTCGCCACCACGCACGGGCACGAGGCGGGCTGGGCGCAGCTGCCCGCCGCGCGGCAGCTGCTGCGGCGGATCGGCGAGGGCACCGACACCCTGACCTACCTGGGGGAGTACACGCGCTCGCGGATCGCCTCCGCCGTCACGGACCGGGCGGCCGCCCGGATGGTCCAGCTCCCGCCGGGGGTGGACGAGAAGACCTTCCACCCCGGATCGGGCGGCGCGGAGGTCCGGGCCCGGCTCGGCCTGACCGACCGGCCGGTGGTGGTGTGCGTCTCGCGCCTGGTCCCGCGCAAGGGGCAGGACACGCTGATCGAGGCCATGCCGCGGATCCTGGCGGCCGTGCCGGACGCGGTGCTGCTGATCGTGGGCGGCGGCCCGTACGAGGCGGACCTGCACGCGCTGGCCACGCGTACGGGCGTCGCGGACTCCGTGGTCTTCACCGGGGCCGTGCCCTGGGAGGAGCTGCCCGCCCACTACGGCGCCGGCGACGTCTTCGCGATGCCCTGCCGGACCCGGCGGGGCGGGCTCGACGTGGAGGGGCTCGGGATCGTGTACCTGGAGGCCTCCGCGACCGGCCTGCCGGTGGTCGCGGGCGACTCGGGCGGGGCGCCGGACGCGGTGCTCGACGGGGAGACCGGCTGGGTGGTGCGGGGCGGGGCCCCGGACGAGGCCGCGGAGCGGATCGTCGCCCTCCTCCAGGACCCGGAGCTGCGCCGCCGCATGGGCGGGCGGGGGCGGGCCTGGGTCGAGGAGAAGTGGCGCTGGGACCTCCTCGCGGACCGCCTGCGCGCGCTGCTGTAGGCGTACCCCGGGGCGTGTGCCGGGCGGCGCGCGGCTACGGCCGCGCCATGTCCGACTGTCACTCACATGCGTGGCAGTACGGGTTATGGCCGGTTGGACGGAATCCGCTCATGATGCGGCCATGACACCAAACCTGACGCGTCGTCACCTATTGGGCATCGGCGCCCTCCAGACCGCCGCGGCCCTCGGATTCACCCGCATCGGGCTCTCGTCGGCCGCCGCAGCCGAACCCGCCGCCGCACCGTACGCGCCCGCCATCGTCGTCGGCTCCGGCTACGGATCCGCCGTCGCCGCGCTGCGCCTCGGGCAGGCGGGGGTGCGTACCGTCGTCCTCGAAATGGGGCGGCTGTGGGACACCCCCGGGCCCGACGGCAAGGTCTTCCCCTCCACCTCCGCGCCCGACCAGCGCTCCATGTGGTTCCGCAACCGCACCGAGGCCCCGCTCGCCCAGTTCCTCTGGCTGGACGTGGTCAACCGCGACATCAGCCCGTACCCGGGCGTCCTCGACCGCGTGAACTACGGCGACATGTCGGTCTACGTCGGCCGGGGCGTCGGCGGCGGCTCCCTGGTCAACGGCGGGATGGCGCCCACCCCGAGGCGCTCGTACTTCACCGAGGTGCTGCCCCAGGTCGACGCCGACGAGATGTACGGGACCTACTACCCGCGCGCCCGCGCCATGCTCGGCGTCAACGACATCGACCCCGCCTGGTTCGAGTCCACGGAGTGGTACCGCTTCGCCCGCATCTCCCGCAAGCACGCCCAGAACACCGGCCTGAAGACCACGTTCGTGCCCAACGTCTACGACTTCGGCTACATGCGGCGCGAGGCCGCCGGCACCGCCACCCGGTCCGCCCTCGCGGGCGAGGTCATCTACGGCAACAACCACGGCAAGAAGAGCGTCGACAAGACCTACCTCGCCGCCGCCCTCGGCACCGGCAACGTCACCATCGAGACCATGCAGCGCGTGGTCGGCGTACGCACCGACCCGGCCGGGGGCTACGTCCTGACGGTCCGCACCAGCGACCTCACCGGACGCGTCACCCAGGTCCGCGAACTCGGCTGCAAACAGCTGTTCCTAGGCGCCGGCAGCCTCGGCACCACCGAGATCCTGCTGCGCGCCCGCGAGACCGGCACCCTGCCCGCGCTCAGCGACCGCGTCGGGCTCGGCTGGGGCCACAACGGCAACGTCATGACGGCCCGCGCCAACCACCTCTGGGACACGGTCGGCGCCAACCAGGCCACCATGCCCGCCCTGGGCATCGACGACTGGGACAACGCCGCCAACCCCGTCTTCGCGGAGATCGCCCCGCTCCCGATGGGCTTCGAGCACTGGATCTCGATGTACCTGGCCATCACCAGGAACCCGGAGCGCGGCCACTTCACCTACGACGCCGCCACCGACTCGGCGCGGCTCAACTGGCGGCGGGACCAGAACACCCCGTCCGTAC
Source organism: Streptomyces sp. NPDC059564 (assembly GCF_042735575.1). NCBI lineage: Bacteria > Bacillati > Actinomycetota > Actinomycetes > Kitasatosporales > Streptomycetaceae > Streptomyces > Streptomyces sp. NPDC059564. The sequence goes on from NZ_JBHWBP010000367.1 coordinate 3,696, forward strand.
AGGCCGCCAAGAACCTCTTCGACCGCATCAACCGCAGGAACGTCACGATCTACCGCTACGACCTCTTCGGCGACAACAAGGCCTTCGCCGACGACTTCACCTACCACCCGCTCGGCGGCTGCGTCCTCGGCGACGCGACGGACGCGTACGGCCGCGCCAAGGGCTACCGGGGGCTCTACGTGGTCGACGGCTCGCTCGTGCCCGGCTCGCTCGGGGTGAACCCGTTCGTCACCATCACCGCCCTCGCCGAGCGGAACATGGCGCGGATCCTCGCCGAGGACCCGCGCTGACCCGCTGCCCCCGGCCCGTCCCTAACCCCGGTACAGCGCTTCGATCTCGTCCGCGAAGTCCTTGGCCACCACGTTCCGCTTGAGCTTCAGCGAGGGCGTGATGTGGCCCGACTCCTCGGTGAACTGGGAGCCGAGAATGCGGAATTTCCGCACCGATTCCGCCTTGGAAACCGCCGCGTTGCCATCGTCCACGGCCTTCTGCACGGCGGCGATCAGCTCCGCGTCCTCGCGCAGCTCCGCCGCCGTCACCCCGGCCGGCTTGCCGTGCTCGGCGGCCCAGCGGCCCAGGAACTCCTCGTCGATGGTGACCAGGGCCGCCACGAACGGCCGCCCGTCGCCCACGACCATGCACTCGCCGACCAGCGCGTGCGCCCGGATCCGGTCCTCGATCACCGCGGGGGCGACGTTCTTGCCGCCCGCCGTGACGATGAGCTCCTTCTTGCGGCCGGTGATCGCGAGGTAGCCGTCCTCGTCGAGGGTGCCGACGTCACCGGTGTGGAACCAGCCGTCGGCCAGCGCCTCGGCGGTGGCCGACTCGTTCTTCCAGTACTCCTTGAAGATGTGCTCGCCGTGCAGCAGCACCTCGCCGTCGTCCGCGATGCGCACCACGGAGCCGGGCAGCGGCTGGCCGACCGTACCGATCTTCGTCTTGTCCCACGGGTTGAAGGCCGTGGCCGCACAGGACTCCGTCAGGCCGTAGCCCTCCAGGACCGTGAAGCCGATGCCGCGGAAGAAGTGGCCGAGCCGCTCGCCGAGCGGGGCGCCGCCGGAGATCGCGTACTCGCCGCGTCCGCCGAGGACCGTGTGGAGCTTGCTGTAGACCAGCTTCGTGAAGATCTTGTGCTTGAGCTTCAGCCCGAAGGACGGGCCGCCCGGGGCGTCCAGGGCGCGGCTGTACGCGATCGCCGTCTCGGCGGCGGCGTCGAAGATCTTGCCCTTGCCGTCGGCCTGGGCCTTGGCGCGCGCCGAGTTGTAGACCTTCTCGAAGACGCGCGGCACGCCGAGGATCAGCGTGGGCCGGAAGGACTGCAGCTCGTCGGTGAGGTTCTTGATGTCCGGTACGCAGCCCAGGCGGATCGGCGCCAGTACGGCGGCCACCTCCACCAGGCGCCCGAAGACGTGCGCGGCGGGCAGGAAGAGCAGCACGGAGCATTCGCCGGTGCGGAACAGCGGGCTCAGGCGCTCCACCACGTTGCCGCACTCGGCGAAGAAGTTGCGGTGGGTCAGCACGCAGCCCTTGGGGCGGCCGGTGGTGCCCGAGGTGTAGACGATCGTCGCCGGGTCGTCGGCGTTCGCGAGGGCGCTGCGCGCGTCCACCTCGGCGTCGGTGACCTGCGCGCCGGCGGTCTTCAGCGCGGTCAGGGCGTCCTGCTCGATCTCCCAGACCTCGCGCAGCTCCGGCAGCCGGTCGCGCAGGGCGGCCACGCTCGCGCTGTGCGCCGGGCTCTCCACGATGACGGCGACGGCGCCGGAGTCCCCGAGGATCCACTGGACCTGCTCGGCGGAACTGGTCTCGTAGACGGGGACGGTGACCGCGCCCGCGCTCCAGATCGCGAAGTCGAAGAGCACCCACTCGTAGCGGGTGCGGGAGATCAGGGCGACCCGGTCGCCGGGCTCGATGCCCGCCGCGATCAGGCCCTTGGCGGTGGCCCGCACCTCGGCGAGGAACTGCGTCGCGGTCACGTCCTGCCACCGGCCGTCGACCTTGCGGCTCATGACGGCGGTGTCGGGATGCTGGGCGGCGTTGCGGCGGATGAGATCCGTCAGGTTCCCGTCCGAAGGGACCTCGTACAGGGCCGGAAGGCTGAACTCGCGCAAGACTGCTGCTCCTCTGGGCGCCATCGCCACGTGTGGACCGACCGGACGTTACCCACCGGTAGTGGGTTCCGGATAGAGGGAACCGGCCAGATGTTCCGTGCGTCACATTCTGTACATCGTCATACATTGCCAAGACGCCACAGGACTCGGAACCGCCCTGCCGACACTAGTCGACCCGGTTCGAGACTCGGAAGTAACCGCAGGTCCGGCCACCTGCGACCCCCCCTCTACCGGGTGGGCCTCCGGCGCCCCTAGGGTGGCGGCATGGGTGGCACGAAGAGTCGTACGCGGGTCCACGTCGTCAGCGACGTCCACGGCAACACCGAGGCCCTCGCCCGGGCCGGAGAGGGTGCCGACGCCCTCATCTGCCTCGGTGACCTGGTGCTCTTCCTCGACTACGCCGACCACTCGCGCGGCATCTTCCCCGACCTCTTCGGCGTCGAGAACGCCGACCGGATCGTCGAACTGCGCACCGCGAAGCGGTTCGCGGAGGCGAGGGAATTCGGCCGCAGCCTGTGGGACGGGCTGGACAGGGAGCGGCTGATCGAGGAAGCCGTACGCCGCCAGTACGCCCGGATGTTCGCCGCCTTCCCCAGTCCCACGTACGCCACCTACGGCAATGTCGACATCCCGGGTCTGTGGCCGGAGTACGCCGGACCCGGCACCACCGTCCTCGACGGGCAGCGCGTGGAGATCGGCGGCCGCGTCTTCGGCTTCGTCGGCGGCGGCCTGCCGTCGCCGATGCGCACGCCGTACGAGGTCGACGAGGACGAGTACGCCGCCAAGGTGGAGGCGCTGGGCGAGGTCGACGTGCTGTGCTCGCACATTCCGCCGGAGGTGCCCGAGCTCTGCTACGACACCGTCGCGCGCCGCTTCGAGCGGGGCAGCGAGGCCCTGCTGGCCGCCATCCGCCGGACCAGGCCGCGGTACGCGCTGTTCGGACACGTCCACCAGCCGCTGGCGCGCCGGGTCCGGATCGGGGGCACGGAATGCGTCAACGTCGGCCACTTCGCGGCCACGGGGCGGCCGTGGGCGCTGGAGTGGTGACGTGGTGAGAGGTGCTGGAGTGGCGGGACCCGCACGCGCGGTAGCCTTCACGCGGCGGCCGGGGGCCGCCCGCACACTTGTCGAACACTCCCCGGAGGAGCGACCGCGATGGCGGAACACACCAGCTCGAGCATCACGATCGAGGCCGCGCCGGCCGACGTCATGGCCGTGATCGCCGACTTCGCCCGCTACCCCGAGTGGACCGGCGAGGTGAAGGAGGCCGAGGTACTGGCCACCGACGCCGAGGGCCGCGCGGCGAAGGTGCGGCTGCTGCTCGACGCGGGCGCGATCAAGGACGACCACACCCTGGCCTACAGCTGGACGGGCGCGGACGAGGTCAGCTGGACCCTGGACAAGTCCCAGATGCTGCGGCAACTGGACGGCTCCTACCGGCTGGCGCCGCTGGAGGGGGGCCGCAGCACGGAGGTCACCTACCAGCTGACCGTGGACGTCAAGATCCCGATGCTCGGCATGATCAAGCGCAAGGCGGAGAAGGTCATCATCGACCGGGCGCTGGCGGGCCTGAAGAAGCGCGTCGAGGCCCGCCCTTCCTAACGCGCCGCTCGCACCGCTCAGCGCTGGCGCGCCACGCCTCCTTGACGCGCCGCTCGCGCGGTTCGGCCCTGGCGGGCCACGCCTCCTTGACGCGCCCCTCGCGCGGTTCGGCCGCGAGCGGCCTCCCCGGCTTCGCACCGCTGCGCCGGACTCCGTCCGGCGGCCTGCGGGGCGGGGCCGGTGCGCGTGGCCGGGCCCACC
>NZ_JBHWBP010000368.1:0-7598 GCF_042735575.1 Streptomyces sp. NPDC059564
GGATATCCGGCCCGTGCCCCCTTCTTGCGCGCCGCTTTCCGCGCGAGTGTCAGCCGAGCTGGGAAACGATCATCACGCAGTCCTCGAGCGCCTTCGTGGCGTGGCCCTTGCCGTGCGTGTCCTCGACCAGCTGGGTGTTGCCGGGGACGAAGGTCCGCCAGGTGCCGTCGCTGACCCCGCACTCCATCTTTCCGCTGACCAGGGTCATGATCTGGCGGCGCGGCGCCGGGTGGAAGTCGCCGAACCACCCGGCCGGGATGTAGAGGTAGACGGCCTGCTTGGCCGGCACGCCCTCGGAGACGAAGAGCGACGGCGCGGGCGGCGCGAAATTCACCGCCGTCACCTCCAGCTGCTCGTCGATGAAATGCGATTCCCCGTTCTCGTCGGCGTACAGACGCGATACGGCAATCTTGGCGGTTTCGGCGCTCACGGGAACTCCCCTGGTACCAGATGAAGATGAAGATGACGAAGAAGCTCGATCGCCTTCGACTATCCCAGTCACCGCTGATGGGCCCCTGACCGGTCTTCCCCTTTCCCTCTCAGATATCCATCAGCACCGTGTCAGCCACGGCGTGCCAAGCTGATGTCACGAAAGGCCGAGGAGAGGTTCCCAAAGCGGCCGAATGGGGTCCGGTGGGGTTTACCCGCCGAACGGGCTCTGCCCACGCAGGTTCGAATCCTGCCCTCTCCGCTGGTGCTCATCCCAGGCACGCGCATCCCGATCCGATACCAGGGGTGCGCGTGTCTTTGGCATGAGGGGCCCACGGCGGTGCCGGGGCCCGGGGCCCCTCGGGCGCCCTTCTCGTCCCCGGACTCGCGGAGCGACCGTGTCCAGCCCATCCGCCCCGTGGGTCTCGTAGACGGATCAGCACCTTCTTCCCACCTCCCTCCCACGTCCGGCGCGACCCGAACAGGCGTCGTTTTCCGAGCGACCCCGAGAGACATGGAGACGCAGTTGCCCAGCAGCGACAACCCCACCGTGCCCACGATCCGCAGGACCGACGCCGCCGCGCTCGTGGAGGAGGTCTCCTCCTGGCTGACCGTGGACGCCGACGAGATCGACGCCAAGTTCCTGGGCGAGCGCGCGCGCGTCGTCGAGGCGGTGGCCGAGATGAACGCCGCCGCCGTCGCCGGCCCCGACCGGGACGACGCCCATTACCACCAGCAGCTCCTGCTGTCGCGCATCTACCAGACGGTGATGCAGATACCGGACCGGCCGACGGCCGAGGGCTCCGTGCTGCTGCACGAGGTCACCCGGATGCTGGAGAACGCCACCCTGGCCGCCGAGGACGCCCACCTGGAGCCCGGGCTGCTGGAGTCGGCGCCCGCCGAGCCCAAGCTGTTCCTGTCCTGGCTCAAGGGCCTGGTGCGCAAGCACCGCGCCTTCAAGCACCCCTACTACACCGACTTCATCAACCGCGAGGCGCGCAGCGAGGACCTGCGCACGTACGTCATCCAGGAGTCGCTGATCGACGGCCGCTTCGACGACTTCCTCGCGATGATGCAGATCGGCACGGCCGGCGCCAGCAAGATGGAGATCGCGGGCAACTACTGGGACGAGATGGGCAACGGCGACCCGGAGGCCGTGCACACCCACCTCTTCAACAAGATCTACGAGGTCTTCGACGTCCGTGCCGAGGACCTCGAGGCGGCCATGACCACCACCGACCTGCACTCGGGGAACCTCGCCGTGCTGCTGTGCCGGTACCGCCACCTGTACCCGGAGGCGGTCGGCTTCCTCGGCATGACCGAGTGGCTGGCCCCCGACCGGTTCCGCAACGTCGTCCGGGCCTGGGAGCGCCTCGGCCTGCCCGAGGTCGGGATCACGTACCACCGGCTGCACATCACCATCGACTCCCAGCACGCCGCCGGCTGGTTCCACAACGTGGTCATCCCGAGCGCCGACACCGCCTACATGCGCCGGGGCATCGCCCGCGGCGCGCTGTGGCGGGCCAACTCCTCCGCGCGCCACCTCGACGAGCGCCTGGACCTGGCCCGGCCGACCGCCGAGACCGCCGAGCGCACGCCCGTCGCCGCGGGCTGAGCCGTGCCGACGGATGCGCACGGGCTGCGCGAGCACGGCTTCGCGCCGGTCGTCCTGCCGCCGGTCCCGGCGGCGGTCACGGCGGGCTTCCGCGACCACCACCCGTACCGGACGCTGCGGCTGCGGATGTCCTGGACGGCGGACGACGACTGGCTCTTCCAGTACGTGCCGCCGTCCGGGCCCTCCGGTCCCGGCGGTGGACCCGTACGGGACCTCGCGGACCGGCGGCTGGCGGCGGCGCTGGGCTCCCTCCTGCGGCGCACGCTCAGCGGCCCGTGGCTCGACGTCCACGCCGACTGGCTGATCGGGCTGCACCGGACCCGTACCGTCGCCCCGGCGGGGGCGACGGTACGGGTGGAGCTGCCCGAACCGCCCCCGACGGACAGCGAGTTCACCCTGGTGGCAGTCGTCGCCCGGGAGGGGGAGGGCAGCCTGCGCTCCCGCCTCTACGGCCCGGGCGGCTCCACCGCCCCGCTGCTGGAGGCGGCGCCGCGGCCCGGTCAGGGCCTCCTGCTCGACCGCCGCACCGTCACCGACGACCTCCACGAACTACTGGCCGGGCCCGCCGGCCCGGTGACCCAGGACCTCCTGACCGCCCACCTCTCCCCGGCCAAGACCCCGATGGCCTCGGCCCTCCGAGGCCGCCCCATGCTGGTCCGCGGCCCGGCCGGCACCCTCCTCCACACCCGCCCCGCCCTCCGCTGACCGTCGAATCGCCCCCTCCCGCCCACGGGCGGGAGGGGGTCAGGCCTTCTCACCGAGCGCGTTGCGCAACCAGTCCAGCGGACCCTGCCCGAACAGCTCATCGGCGAGCCGCTGCGCGGCCTCGTACCCCTGCGCCTTGTACTCGATGCCCTGGAGCATGCACTCCAGCTTGTCGGCGTCCCGGGCGCAGACCGCCTCGGGGGACTCCTTGGACTCGCACTCGGCGACCAGCCCCACGGATCGCCGAGGCGAGCGCCTCGGGCATCCCCGCCGTCTGATCGGCCGTCACGGCCTGCGGGTCGCCGGCGGGCGCGTACATCTGTTGTCTACAGAGCTCAGCGACTCGCTCCCTCGGGCCAAAGAACGCGGACCGGAACACCAGTCCGGGCGGCGTAAGCGACCACGTCGGCAGTTCCGCCGTACCCACGCGCAGGCTGCCCGTCCCAGACGGCCAGCAGCTCGTCCACCAGACCCACGAGGATCTCGCTGCCCGCCATGTGCGCCGCCGGGTCGGAGGCCGTCATGCCGGTGCGATGTACCTCTGACGCCCGGTCCATCAGCCGGTCGTACACCGGCCAGTGCTCCTCCGGCAGGCTCTCGCGGTACTGCTCCGCAGGGAGCACCACCTCCAAGCGGCCGCCGTACGCAAGGACGTGCTCGGCGAACCATGCGTCCGGGCCGTCTGCGATGCAGGAGACCCCCACCAGGTCGACACCGCCGTGACTGCGCACCACGGCCTGGAGAAGGTCGCGTACCTGCTGCTCCACCTCGGCGTTCAGCCCTCGATGGCCCGTGATCCCCACGCGCATGGCGTGCCCCCTACAGGTAGACGTCGTGCAGTCGCTCGTCGAAGTCCCGGACGACCTTCGGCGGTGACGCGGTTCGGTACGAGCGCCGGACCGTGCGCGCACGGTCCACGATCCGCCCCGAACGGTACTGGACGCCCGACTCCAGGGCGCGGGAGGCCAGTGCGAAGGCAGCCTCCACGCGCCCGGCCGCCAGATGCCCCGCCGCGATGTCCAGCACCAGCAACGCACGCTGCTTCGCGTGCCCGGAGGCCAGGGCCTCCGTGTCAGCATCGAGAACCCAACCGGGCAGCCCCAGCCGGGCCCCGCAGGCAACCCGCGCCGCCGCAACCTTGGTCTCGCTGAACTGGAACACCCAAGGCCAGGGCGCCGGTTCCTCCGACTCCAGCCGTGCCGCGAGGGATCGGCTCGTGGTCAGCGACCGGTCGGCTGCCCGCTCGTCCCCAGCCGCAGCGTGAGCCACCGCCTCGACCGAGGACAACCACGCATCCGCGACCGCCGGCCTGCGCGCATCCAGAAACCCCCGGGCCTTCCGAGTCCAGTTCAAGGCCTGCGCCCCGTTGCCTGCGTCCGCCTCGAACTGTGCCATGCTGCCGGCCTGATAGGCGGCCAGTAGAGGTTCACCCGCAGCCCGCGCCGCCTTGATCGCCGAGGCGTACCAGCTGCGCGCCGATCCGTGGTCGCCCATGTCCCACGACAGCCAACCCACCAGACTCGCTGCCTCACTACCGACCGCTGCCAGCCGAGCCCGCTGTCGGTCATCGTTCGCCGCCCGGCTCACGTTCTGAACGAGCCGGAGATGGGACTGCACCGCCTCCGACAACTCCCGCGACGGGGTCGACGCGTCCAGGCGCCGGTACGAGGCCGTACCCAGTCGCAGCGTCGCCGCCTGCCCGGCGCCTCCACTCGGATCAGGCAGTGCGGAAAGAGCAGGGGTGACAGCGGCCGCGGCCACCCCTCCCAGAAAGTCCCGCCGTTCCACGTGCTCGTACCCGTCTCGTGCCACTGCGTCCGCGAGCCCCAACAGTGAAGCCGGGACGCTTAGATGCGCCGCCAGCACCGCCAGAATGTCTGTCGCGTATGCCCCGGGGCCGCGCTTCTCCAACCGTGACACTGCCGACTGCGACAGCCCGCACGCCTGGCCTAACTGAGTCTGCGTCAGCCTCGCGCTTTTGCGGACCAGTTCGATGACCTTGCCGTAGTCCCTCGCCCGGGACGCTTCCCTCGCCGCTGACGAAATGCTCAACGTCGGCCCATTCTCGCGTTTCGACCCGTACCTGCGTCGGCCAGTACCCGCAGCGCGCATACCCGTATGCGCATGCCGCATTGGGGATAGTCCCACACCGGCCACGCGCCATTGACTGGTCTCACCACCCCTTGATGACGGCAGGGAGCACCAGCATGGAGACCGGCGAGACGCAGGAGATCGAGGACCTCATCGGGCGGGCGATCGTGCCCTACTCGGACCGGCCGGACGCCGAGGCCGTCGCCCGCCTCATCGACGATCTGATCACCCACGGGCAGGTCCTACACGCCCAGGTGGGCGCGATGCCGAGCAGTCAGCGGACCGAGCGCGTCGGGGCGGCCCTGATCGAGTGGGCGTACTTCGTCGACGCCGGTCCGCCGGGGCGGGGCGACCACGCGAACTGGAACCACGCGCGGGCGCTGGCCCGGATTCTTCGGAACCTGGCCGCGGCGCCCGCCGATCGCCGGTCGGGCTCCGCCCGGTGAGGGAGTGGCAGCGGCAGGCCCTCTACGTCGTCAGCGTCCTGGTCGTACTCGGCGCTCTGCTCGTCGGCATCACCCGCTCCTGAGGCTCCGCCATTCGGGCATCGCCCGGGTCCGCGTGCGCCGCACCTGCGCCGGTCGCCTGAGGTGGTGCCGTTCCCCTACAGTCGACTCCGGTCCGTAAGAGAGGCGTTGCGGTGAGCGAAGAGGGCGGCGAAGCGCGAGGGGCGTGGGTTGACCCCCGGTACCGGGAGTTGGTGGCCGGGTGGGACGCGAACCCGGTGGTGCGGCAGCCTGGGAAGTGGCCCCGGCGGGTGTGTCCTCATGGGTTCGGCGTGACCGTCATGGTCGACCTGGAGACCCTGGCGCCCCGGAATGTCGCCTGCGGGGCCTGCTGCACGCCCGAGGGGTGACGCGTCGGCACCGCGCCTCCGCACTCATCGGGTGCGGGGCGCGGTGCGTGAGGGAGGGGACGGATCAGGCCGCGGCCGCCGCCCGGAGCAAGGTGTCCAGGTGGGTCAGGGCCTCGTCGCAGAGGTGGGCCGCGTCCAGGTCGTCGGGGGCGGCGGCGCAGGCCTGGAAGCGGTCCACGAGCAGCAGGCCCGTTGTTTCGATCTCCTCGGACATCTCGTAACCCCTCTCAGACCGCGTTGCAGGCGCGGAAGACGTGGACCAGGGCGGGCAGGCTCGCCCGGTGCTGGAAGGCGATGTACTCCGGCAGGACCGCCGAGGGGGCCCACTTCTGCTTGTACTCCAGCTGCGTGCGCGCCGGGTAGATGTGCGCGCCGTGCTCCCACAGGTGCTGCATGAACCAGTGGAAGCCCAGGCTGTGGCCCGGGAACTGGGGGGCCGTCAGGGAGGTGAAGGGGGTGAAGCCGAAGTGCAGCCAGCGGGTCCCCTCGGCGGTGAACACGTCGATGGCGGCCTTGTTGAGGGCCTCCATCACCCCGGGCGGTGAGTCGGGCTGCCGGCGGCTGAGGTCGTGCATCCAGCCTTCCTGGGGGCCGTACACCGGGGCGTAGGAGACGTAGCCGATCAGCTCTCCCTCCCGGACGGCGGCGAAGACGCGGCGCAGGTGCTGGTAGCGGCCGCCCGTCTGGCCGACGAGGAACTCCAGCGGTTTGACGCCCTCGCCCTTGGTGGAGAGCCAGGCCGTGTCGAGGGATGAGATCTGGTCCGCGTAGTCCTCGTACTCGACCTCCTTGATCTCCAGGCCGCTGCGCAGCGCCCGCGAGATCTTGTTGCGCAGCTGCATGAACTTGGTGCCGGCCAGGGTGAAGGTCTCCAGGTCGACGGCGTAGGAGGCGCCCATCTGGTTCACCGTGAAGCCCTGTTCGACGTAGACGTCGGCGTCCGCGCCCTGGAGCTGTACGGAGACGATCTCGCGGCCCTGCTCGGCGGCGAAGGCGGTGAACCCCGCCAGCAGCCGTGCCCGCGGGCCGTCCGGTCCGGCGGGGGCGAAGGGGGCGAAGGGGCCGCCGAACTGGACCAGGTAGCGGCCGACCGGCCGGTACACGATCACCCCGGGGACCTCCGGCAACCGGAAGTAGCTGTTCCCGTCGCTGAAGGCGAAATACGCGCTCGGATTGCCCGCGTCCGCGTACCGCCGGATGGCGTCGAGCGCGACATCCGTCTCCAGAATTACTGCCGTCATTTCGGATCCATTCTCCCGCCGGCACTTCGCCACGACACTCCCCCACTTATGGCACGGGCGGCACCGCGCCACAAGCCCCACCGTGCCTGACGGTCAGCCGCCCGTCAGGCACAAGTCAGGCGAACACGCAGGTCAGATGAGCGTCAGGCCTCAGTCAGACGGTCAGTGAAACGATGTTTTCCGACTATTGGCTTTCGGATCACAGGGGCCACAGGAAATTCCTCCCCCGGTCCGCAGAACAATTCCCAGAGAGCCCGAGGAGAACACGGCGATGCGTTCCCTGACGACAGCGCGCGGGATCTGCGAGCAATTCCACGCAGGTCTTCTCGACGCACTCGAAGACCTGCCGCTCAGCACCCGGGAGGGCGCGGACAGCCCGGTGCTGGAGCTGTACCGCAAGCACGGCGGTCCCGGGCTGCTGGTGCCGGCCGCGTACGGCGGCGCGGCCGCCGGGCCGCTGGAGGCGGTCCGGGTGCAGCGGGCCATCGCCGCCGCCTCGCCCTCCCTGGGGGTGGCCACCGTGATGCACCACTTCACGGTGGCGATGCTGTTCCGGCTGGCGGAGGCCACCGGTCGGCTCACCCCGGCCCAGCTGAAGCTGATGACGGCGGTGGCCTCCGACGGGCTGCTGCTGGCCTCCGGCTGGGCGGAGGGACGTACC
>NZ_JBHWBP010000369.1:0-7498 GCF_042735575.1 Streptomyces sp. NPDC059564
CGTCAGCTGTGTATAACTCCCCGGTGTTTGAGGCGCGGGCGGGGTGCGCCGTGTAGTGACCCGCGCCCGGGTCTTTCAGCCGCGCCGGCGATTGAGGCGGGGAACGGTGGCTGGGGGTCCCCCCCCGGACGGAGTCTGGGGGATCGGTAGGGGACCGCTCCGCGCAGCGGCGTGACCCCGGCCCGCCCGCCCGGCCCGGTTACGGCTCCGGGGTCTCGGGGGCGTCGCCCCCGGGTTCCTCCGGTTCGGCCGGCGGCTCCGGCTCCGCAGGCGGCGCGGACTCCTCCCCGGCGACATCCAGCCTCCGCTTCGGCGGCTTCGTCAGCCCCCCGGACGTGTCCCGCAGGTACGACCCGTCCCCCGGCTCCGCCCCGGCGGAAGGATCCCGCCGCCGCAGGTACCGCTCGAACTCCCGCGCGATGGCGTCCCCGGACGCCTCCGGCAGATCGGCCGTGTCCCGCGCCTCCTCCAGCGTCTGGACGTACTCCGCGACCTCACTGTCCTCCGCGGCCAGTTGGTCCACCCCCAGCTGCCACGCCCGCGCGTCCTCCGGCAGTTCGCCCAGCGGGATCCTGATGTCGATCAGGTCCTCCAGCCGGTTCAGCAGCGCCAGCGTCGCCTTCGGGTTCGGCGGCTGCGACACGTAGTGCGGCACCGCCGCCCACAGCGACACGGCCGGCATCCCGGCATGGGTGCAGGCCTCCTGCAGGACGCCCACGATCCCGGTCGGACCCTCGTACTTCGTCTCCTCCAAGTCCATCGTCCGCGCGAGATCCGCGTCCGAGGTCACGCCGCTCACGGGCACCGGCCGGGTGTGCGGGGTGTCCCCGAGCAGGGCGCCCAGGATGACCACCATCTCCACGCCCAGCTCCACCGCGAAGCCGAGGATCTCCTCGCAGAACGACCTCCACCGCATGGACGGCTCGATGCCCCGCACCAGTACCAGGTCACGCGGCTTCGCGCCGCCGATCCGGACCACCGACAGTCGCGTCGTGGGCCAGGTGATCTTCCTTACCCCGTTGTCCAGCCACACCGTCGGCCGGTTGACCTGGAAGTCGTAGTAGTCCTCGGCGTCCAGAGCCGCGAAGACCTCGCCCTTCCACTCCCGGTCCAGGTGCGCCACCGCACCGGAGGCGGCGTCACCCGCGTCGTTCCAGCCCTCGAACGCGGCCACCATGACCGGGTCGATCAGCTCGGGCATGCCCTCAAGCTCGATCACCCAGGTCTCCTTCCGAAGTTCCCTTGCGTACGTGGGTCAGCCTAAGCCTTGATGAGGCACGGGCCACAGCCCACGACAGAGGGGCGGTTCCCCTCGGAACCGCCCCTCTTCCCCACCTGCGGGAGAGCTATGCCTTGCGGCTCAGCATCTCCTCGACGCGGGCCCGTACGGCCTCGTCGTCCAGGCCGCGGACCGTCACCGTCGTACGGCGGCGCAGCACGTCGTCGACCGTCTCGGCCCACTCGTTGTCACGGGCGTACGCGACCTGCGCCCAGATCTCGGGACCGTCCGGGTGGATCCGCTCGGCCAGCGACGCGTCCTCGTTCGCCAGGCGCGCGATGTCGAAGGCCAGCGAGCCGTAGTGCGAGGCCAGGTGACGGGCCGTCAGCGGGTCCATGCGCGTACCGGGCTCGCGGTCCACGAGCAGCCGGTGCGCGACCGCGTTCGGGTTGGCGACACCGGGCAGCGGGACGCGGCGCACGAGCGACTTCACCGGCTCCATGTCCTCGGTCAGCGGGCTGCCGGGGAGCTTGGACAGCTTGTCCATGACCACGCGGCCGATGTGCCGGTACGTGGTCCACTTGCCGCCGGCCACCGACAGCATGCCGCCCGCGCCCTCGGAGACCACCGTCTCGCGCTTGGCCTTCTCGACGCCGCCGGGGCCGCCGGGCAGCACCCGCAGGCCCGCGAAGGCGTACGTCATCAGGGAGCGGTCCAGGTCGGCGTCCTTCACCGAGAAGGCCGCCTCGTCGAGGATCTGCTGGATGTCGGACTCGGTGGCGCGCACGTCCGCCGGGTCGCCCTCGTACATCTCGTCGGTGGTGCCCAGCAGCAGCTGGTCCTCCCACGGCAGGGCGAAGGTGATGCGGTACTTGTCGATCGGGGTGGCCATGGCGGCCTTCCACGGCGACTTGCGCTTCATGACGATGTGCGCGCCCTTGGAAAGGCGGATCGACGGCATCGAGTGCTTGTCTTCCATGCGCCGCAGGTGGTCCACCCACGGGCCGGTGGCGTTGAGCACGACGCGCGCGTCGACCCCGAACTCGGTTCCGTCGAGACGGTCCTTGAGCTCGGCACCGGTGACCCGGCCGCGCGTCATGCGCAGACCGGTGACCTCGGCGTGGTTCAGGACGACCGCGCCCGACTCGACGGCCGCGCGGACCGTCATGACGGCGACGCGGGAGTCGTTCATCTGGTGGTCGTAGTAGACGGCGACGGCCTTCAGGTTGTCCGTCTTCAGACCCGGGTTGTCGGCGACGGCGCGGGCCGGCGAGATGACCTTGCCTATGCCGTCACCGAAGGCCGAGAGCGCCGAGTACGCGAACACGCCCGCGCCCAGCTTCGCCGCGCCGACCGGACCGCCCTTGTACACGGGCAGGTAGAAGGTCAGCGGGTTGACCAGGTGCGGGGCCACGTCCTTGGCCAGCACCCGGCGCTCGTGGTGGTTCTCGGCGACCAGCTTGACCGCGCCGGTCTGCAGGTAGCGCAGACCGCCGTGGACGAGCTTGGAGGAGGCGGAGGAGGTGGCGCCGGCGAAGTCGCCGGCGTCCACCATGGCAACCCGCAGACCCGACTGCGCGGCGTGCCAGGCCACCGAGGTGCCCAGGATTCCACCACCGATGACCAGCAGGTCGTACGTGGCCTTCGCCAGCTGCTCACGGGTCTCGGCGCGGCTCGGGTTCGAACCGGCGGTCGGGTGCGTGCCCAGTGCGGTCACGCTCTGCGGGATGCTCATATCTCTCTTAGCTCCTCGTCGATTGACTCAGCTGAGTGCGGTCAGCTGGCGTCTTCGTCGTCGACCCAGCCCATGGACCGCTCCACGGCCTTGAGCCAGCTCTTGTACTCGCGGTCCCGCTGCTCGGCGGGCATCCGCGGGGTCCACTCCGCCGCGCGGCGCCAGTTGGCGCGCAGGGCGTCGGTGTCGGGCCAGAAGCCGACGGCCAGGCCGGCGGCGTAGGCGGCGCCGAGGCAGGTGGTCTCCGCGACCATGGGACGGACCACGGGGGCGTCCACGAAGTCGGAGAGCGTCTGCATCAGCAGGTTGTTGGAGGTCATGCCGCCGTCGACCTTGAGGGCCGCGAGCTCGACGCCCGAGTCCTTGGTCATGGCGTCGGTGATCTCGCGGGTCTGCCAGGCGGTGGCCTCCAGGACGGCACGGGCGATGTGCGCCTTGGTGACGTACCGGGTGAGGCCGGCGATCACACCGCGGGCGTCGGAGCGCCAGTACGGGGCGAACAGGCCGGAGAAGGCCGGCACGAAGTAGGCGCCGCCGTTGTCCTCGACCGAGAGCGCGAGCGTCTCGATCTCGGCCGCGGTCTTGATCATGCCCATCTGGTCGCGCATCCACTGGACGAGCGAGCCGGTGACGGCGATGGAGCCCTCCAGCGCGTAGACCGGCTTCTGGTCGCCGATCTGGTAGCCGACGGTGGTCAGCAGGCCGCTGTAGGAGTTGATGATCTTGTCGCCGGTGTTCATGAGCATGAACGTGCCGGTGCCGTACGTGGACTTCGCCTCGCCCTCGGCGAAGCAGGTCTGGCCGAAGAGGGCGGCCTGCTGGTCGCCGAGCGCCGAGGCGACCGGGACGCCGGCGAGGACGCCGTCCTTGACGTGGCCGTAGACCTCGGCGGAGGACTTGATCTCTGGGAGGACGTTGAGCGGGACGCCCATGGACTCGGCGATCTTCTCGTCCCAGGCCAGGGTGTGCAGGTTCATCAGCATGGTGCGCGAGGCGTTGGTGACGTCGGTGACGTGCACGCCGCCCTGGGCGCCGCCCGTGAGGTTCCAGATGACCCACGAGTCCATGGTGCCGAAGAGGATGTCGCCGGCCTCGGCGCGCTCGCGCAGGCCCTCGACGTTGTCGAGCAGCCAGCGGACCTTCGGGCCGGCGAAGTAGCTCGCCAGCGGCAGGCCGGTCTCGCGGCGGAAGCGGTCCTGGCCGACGTTGCGGCCGAGCTCCTTGCACAGGGCGTCGGTGCGGGTGTCCTGCCAGACCAGCGCGTTGTGCACCGGCTCGCCGGTGTTCTTGTCCCACAGGAGCGTGGTCTCGCGCTGGTTGGTGATGCCGACCGCCTTGACGTCGGCGGCGGTGATCTCGGCCTTGGCGATGGCGCCGGCGACGACCTCCTGGACGTTGGTCCAGATCTCGGTGGCGTCGTGCTCGACCCAGCCCGGCTTCGGGAAGATCTGCTCGTGCTCCTTCTGGTCGACGGCGACGATGCGCCCGTCGCGGTCGAAGACGATGCAGCGGGAGGAGGTGGTGCCCTGGTCGATCGCGGCGATGAAGGGGCCGGTGCTGGTGGTCATGGTGTCTGCTCCTGGCAGGTCTGGTGAGTCGGCGGAATCAGGAGGGCGGTACGGATCTTGCGATCTTTCCGGTGCTGATCAGGCGAACGCGATGTTGTACAGACCACCGGCAACGACGGCACCGACGAGCGGGCCGACGACCGGGATCCAGGAGTACCCCCAGTCCGAACCGCCCTTGTTGGGCAGCGGGAGCAGGGCGTGCACGATGCGCGGACCGAGGTCGCGCACCGGGTTGATGGCGTAGCCGGTCGGACCGCCCAGCGAGAGGCCGATGCCGACGACCACGAACGAGGTGATCAGGACGCCGATGACACCGAGCCCCTTGCCGTCGTCCTGGAGGCCCTGGGTCAGGATGGCCAGGACCAGGACGGCGGTGCCGATGATCTCGGTCGCGAGGTTCTGCACGACATTACGGATCTCGGGGCCCGTGGAGAAGATTCCGAGCACCGGGCCGGCCGTGTCGTGCGGGTGCGGGTCCTCAGGACCGAGCTTGGCGTCGCGGATGTGCTCCGGGTCGGACAGGTGCACCCGGAACTGGCCGTAGTACGTGATCCACATCAGCACGGCGCCCAGCATGGCGCCGAGCAGCTGGCCCGCGAAGTAGACGGGCACGTCGCCCCACTCGCCGGACTTTATGGCGAGGCCGACGGTGACCGCCGGGTTGAGGTGCGCGCCGGAGAGCGGAGCGGAGACGTACGCGGCGATCAGTACGGCGAAACCCCAGCCGAAGGTGATCGCGAGCCAGCCCGCGTTGCGGGCCTTGGAGCTCTTGAGCGTGACGGCGGCGCAGACGCCACCGCCGAGCAGTGTGAGCAGGGCGGTACCGATGGTCTCGCCGATGAAGATGTCGGAGCTGGACACCCGCGACTCCTTTGTCTTACGTCCAGGGGGTGGGCGGACACCGGGTCCCTCCGGTGGTCCACCGCACTCGGTGAGTGCTGCACCGGTCCTTGGCCTCGCCATACCCTAACGCGTATTGCCGGTAGGTGTTCGACAATGCCGACCGATGAACGGCAGTTTTCCGCCTGGGTGAAGAACGCGTCAAGGGTTGACCAGGTCAAAGAACCGGATCGTTACCAGTCGGGAGGATCGGCCAAATCAAGCCAATGAGCCGTCGATAAAAGCCAAAATCCACCCAAATGGCGCGCGAAGCAGCCACTGGGTGGATCAGATCGATCAGGTCAAGCTCAGAACCGGCCTGCCCCGAGGTCGCGCGAAACCGACCGCGCGCAGTCCCGTACGGAGGCCACCAGCGACGCCAGCGGCTCCCCGGACGACCCGCAGACCCGCTCCACGGCACCCGCCACGGCCACCGCGCCCACCGGCATCCGGCGCCGGTCGTGGATCGGCGCCGCCACCGAGGCGATGCCCTCCCACGTCTCCTCGACGTCGGCCGCCCAGCCGCGCGCCCGCGTGAGGTCCAGGACCTCCTCGAAACCCGCCGCGTCCGTGACCGTACGGGGCGTGAACGCCTCCCGCTCCACCTCCACGGCCTGGGTGTGCGCCACGGGGTCGTACGCCGCCAGGACCTTGCCCAGGGCCGTGGAGTGCAGCGGCTGCATGGCCCCGACCTCCAGCACTTGACGGCTGTCGTCCGGCCGGAACACGTGGTGCATGATCAGCACCCCGCTCTTGTGCAGGACGCCCACGTACACGCTCTCGCCGCTCGCCCGCGCCAGATCGTCCGTCCACACCAGGGCCCGGGCGCGCAGCTCGTGCACGTCCAGGTAGCTGTTGCCCAGCCGCAGCAGCTCGGCGCCCAGCTGATAGCGGCCCGAAGCCGGGTCCTGTTCCACGAAACCCTCGGCCTGCAGGGTGCGCAGGATCCCGTGCGCCGTGCCCTTGGCCAGGCCCAGGGAGGACGCCACGTCCGAGAGACCCAGCCGGCGTTCCCCGCCCGCCAGGAGCCGCAGCATCGCAGCGGCTCGTTCGAGCGACTGGATGTTCCGTGCCATCGCGCAGCCTCCTGCTGACGTAGTTCGACAATGCTGAACACTATCGGTCGATGTCGACCTTGTGCATGGTCGGGCGTTTCCGGTGCGGCGCGCGCCGCGCTCCCGAGGGTGAGGTCCCCGCGCACAGAATGCAGTCCGCCACGTGGGACGGCCTCACCGGGGCCGGTGCCGCGCGGTTACCCTGACCGCGTGCACCCTTGACACAGAGGGGGTGTAAAGCCGACAGCCGTCGCATCCCAGGGAGCTCACCCATGGCCTCGTTGCCGAACCCGCCCGCAGACACCCAGACCCGGGCCGATGCCCTCCGAGAGGCGCTCGCGACCCGTGTGGTCGTCGCCGACGGAGCCATGGGGACCATGCTCCAGGCGCAGGACCCGACGATGGAGGACTTCCAGCAGCTGGAAGGCTGCAACGAGGTCCTGAACGTCACCCGTCCGGACATCGTGCGGTCGGTCCACGAGGCGTACTACGCGGTGGGCGTGGACTGCGTCGAGACGAATACCTTCGGCGCGAACTTCGCCGCGCTGGCCGAGTACGACATTCCCGAACGGAACTTCGAGCTGTCCGAGGCGGGTGCCCGGATCGCCCGCGAGGTCGCGGACGAGTTCACGGCGTCGACCGGGCAGCAGCGCTGGGTACTGGGCTCGATCGGCCCGGGTACGAAGCTGCCCACGCTGGGCCACATCACGTACGCGCAGATCCGTGACGCCTATCAGATCAACGCCGAGGGCCTGATCTCCGGCGGCGCGGACGCCCTCCTGGTGGAGACGACCCAGGACCTGCTCCAGACGAAGTCCTCGATCATCGGCGCCCGCCGCGCGATGGAGGCCCTGGGCGTCAGCGTGCCCCTGATCTGCTCGGTGACGGTCGAGACCACCGGCACGATGCTGCTGGGTTCGGAGATCGGCGCGGCTTTGACGGCGCTGGAGCCGTTGGGCATCGACATGATCGGCCTGAACTGCGCGACGGGTCCGGCGGAGATGAGCGAGCACCTGCGCTACCTGGCGCGCAACGCCCGGAT
>NZ_JBHWBP010000370.1:0-7474 GCF_042735575.1 Streptomyces sp. NPDC059564
GTTCAGCCCCGCAGTTCCAGCCTCGCCCGGGGGCACCTCCCAGCGGTAGCCGGGGGAGTGTGAGGCGCGGGGTCTGGGGCGGAGCCCCAGGAAGCCCGCCGCAGGCTACCGCCCCCGTTCCTCCACCGCCGCGTTGTACGCCGCCGCCAGCGCCCGCCGAGCCACCCGCTCAACGGGCCGCAAGGCCTCGGCCCGCGCCGCCATCTCCGAGGCGGCCACCGCACCCCCGTGCCCGTTCTCGTACGCCAGCGACACCATCAGGTCCACCCGCTGCGCCAGCGCCAGCACCCGCACCGCCCGCGGCGGATACCCCGGCGCCAGCACCTCACGGCCCGCCTCCGCCCGCGCCCGGTACGCCGACAGCGCCGCGTCCGCGACCGGACCCGACCCCGCCACGTCCAGCCGGGTCAGCGCCACCGTCGCCTCCCGCAGGGCCTCCGCCAGCTCCCGCTCCGCCTCCCCGAGCGAGGGCACGTCCGCCGGCGGGGCCTCCCGCACCGGCAGGCAGTGCCACACCACCGAGACGTGGACGTCACCGGCCGGGCCCGCCTCCGTCACCTCCGGCACCAAGCCCAGCGCCGCGCCCACGCACACCACGGCCTCCTCGGCCTCCAGCGCCCGCGCGTTGAACTCCGGCGGCCCGCTGAGCCCCAGCGGATGCCCCGGCGCCGGAAGCGCCACCCGCAGCCCGCGCACCCCCAGCGCCCGCAGCCGCCCCAGGGCCAGCGTGAGCCCGACCGGCCCCGCTTCCCCCGGCAGCCCGGCCACCCGGTGCACGGCGTCCTCGCCCACGATCGACAACACGGCCTCGTCGGGCGAGACCAGACCGGCCAGCAGAGCGTTCCCCCAGGCGGCCAGCCGCCCTGAACGTGGTTCGAAAAGCATCCCCCTACTTTACGGATCCGCCCCGGGACCCGGCCTGGCGCCCGGACCCCTCCGCGAGTGGCGTAGGTTTTCCCCTGGGGCTGCGCCTGCCGGCGCACAGAGAACCGTGACTGCAAGGGGTGACAACACGCTCATGAGCGATGTTCTGGAGCTGGTGGACGTATCCGTGGTCCGCGAGGGCCGGGCTCTGGTGGACCAGGTCTCCTGGTCGGTGAAGGAGGGGGAGCGCTGGGTGATCCTCGGCCCCAACGGCGCCGGCAAGACCACGCTGCTCAACCTCGCCTCCAGCTACCTCTTCCCCACCAAGGGCTCCGCCACCATCCTCGGCAGCACCCTCGGCAAGCCCGGCGCCGACGTCTTCGAGCTGCGCCCGCGCATCGGCGTCGCCGGCATCGCGCTGGCCGACAAGCTCCCGAAGCGGCAGACCGTCCTGCAGACCGTGCTCACCGCCGCCTACGGCATGACCGCGACCTGGCAGGAGGAGTACGAGGACGTCGACGAGCAGCGCGCCCGCGCCTTCCTCGACCGCCTCGGCATGAGCGACTACCTCGACCGCAAGTTCGGGACCCTCTCCGAGGGCGAGCGCAAGCGCACCCTGATCGCCCGCGCCCTCATGACCGACCCCGAGCTCCTCCTCCTCGACGAGCCCGCCGCCGGCCTGGACCTCGGCGGCCGCGAGGACCTCGTACGCCGCCTCGGCCGCCTCGCCAGCGACCCCATGGCCCCGTCGATGGTCATGGTCACGCACCACGTCGAGGAGATCGCCCCCGGCTTCACCCACGTCCTGATGATCCGCCAGGGCAAGGTCGTCACCGCAGGTCCCATCGACCTGGAGCTGACCTCCCGCAACCTCTCCCTCTGCTTCGGCCTCCCGCTGGTCGTCGACCGCAACGAGCACGACCGCTGGACCGCCCAGGGCCTGCCCCTGCGCTAGTCACGCCCCCTGTCCGGACCGCGCCCGGCCGACCTACCATGACCATGTGGACATCGACGCATGGGTGTGGTGGCTCATCGGCGCGGTCGGACTGGGCATCCCCCTCGTCCTGACCGCGATGCCGGAGTTCGGCATGTTCGCGGTCGGCGCCGTAGCCGCCGCCATCACCGCGGCCCTGGGCGGGGGAGTGGTCGCACAGGTCCTGGTCTTCGTCATCGTGTCGGTCGCGCTGATCGCCGTCGTCCGGCCGATCGCCAACCGCCACCGCGACCAGCGGCCCCAACACCGCAGCGGCATCGACGCGCTGAAGGGCAGATCCGCCGTCGTCCTCGAACGCGTCGACGGCAGCGGCGGCCGCATCAAGCTCGCCGGCGAGATCTGGTCGGCCCGCACCCTCGACGCGGACACCAGCTTCGAACCCGGCCAGTCCGTGGACGTGGTGGAGATCGACGGGGCGACCGCGGTCGTCATGTGACAAGCAGCCTGCTCGCGGGCCCCGGGTCTGCGAGACTCCGTTCAACGGGGCAGCACAGACAGCCGGAAGGGCACGGGGAACCGCATGCAACCGATCATCATCGTCCTGATCATCCTGGTGGTTCTGGTCTTCATCGCCCTGGTCAAGACGATCCAGGTGATCCCGCAGGCCAGCGCAGCCATCGTCGAGCGGTTCGGCCGCTACACCCGCACCCTCAACGCGGGCCTCAACATCGTGGTTCCGTTCATCGACTCGATCCGCAACCGGATCGACCTCCGCGAGCAGGTCGTCCCGTTCCCGCCGCAGCCGGTCATCACCCAGGACAACCTGGTCGTCAACATCGACACCGTCATCTACTACCAGGTGACCGACGCCCGCGCCGCGACGTACGAAGTGGCCAGCTACATCCAGGCCATCGAGCAGCTCACCGTCACCACCCTCCGCAACATCATCGGCGGCATGGACCTGGAGCGCACCCTGACCTCCCGCGAGGAGATCAACGCCGCGCTCCGCGGGGTCCTGGACGAGGCCACCGGCAAGTGGGGCATCCGCGTCAACCGCGTCGAGCTCAAGGCCATCGAGCCGCCGACCTCCATCCAGGACTCGATGGAGAAGCAGATGCGCGCCGACCGCGACAAGCGCGCCGCGATCCTCCAGGCCGAGGGTGTCCGCCAGTCCGAGATCCTGCGCGCCGAGGGCGAGAAGCAGTCCTCCATCCTCCGCGCCGAAGGTGACGCCAAGGCCGCCGCCCTGCGCGCCGAGGGCGAGGCCCAGGCCATCCGTACGGTCTTCGAGTCCATCCACGCCGGCGACGCCGACCAGAAACTCCTCGCCTACCAGTACCTCCAGATGCTCCCGAAGATCGCCGAGGGCGACGCCAACAAGCTCTGGATCGTGCCCAGCGAGATCGGAGACGCGCTCAAGGGCCTCTCGGGCGCCATGGGCAACTTCGGCCCCATGGGCGGCGGTTCGACCGGCTTCAACCCCCAGGGCACCGGCAAGGGCGGCGGCGACGCCGACAAGGGCGCGGACCGCCGCGAACAGCCCCCCATCGACTGACGCGGCCGTCCCCTCGTGCATGATCGGTGAGGCCCCTCGACCTTCATGGCGGGGAGGCGACTCCCTCACGCAAAGGGGATGGCTCCGTCCATGTCCATGTCTCTGTCCATGTCGCTCTGGGAATCACTCGCGGTGTTCGCCGCCGGAATCGGCGCCGGCACGATCAACACCATCGTCGGTTCCGGCACGCTGATCACCTTCCCGGTGCTGCTCGCCACCGGACTGCCCCCGGTCACCGCCAACGTGTCCAACACCCTCGGCCTGGTGCCCGGTTCCCTCAGCGGAGCCTTCGGCTACCGCAAGGAACTCCAGGGCCAGCGCTCCCGCGTCCTGCGCCTCGGCGCGGTCTCCCTCGTCGGCGGCCTCGCGGGCGCCATCCTGCTCGTCACGCTGCCGTCGGACTCCTTCGACACGATCGTGCCCGTCCTCATCGGCCTGGCCCTCGTCCTCGTCATCCTCCAGCCCCGCCTGGCCGCGGCCCTGCGCCGCCGCCAGGAAGCCGCCGGGGCCGACAGCGGCCCCCCGGCGGACGGCGGACCGGCCCTGATGACCGGCATGCTGCTCTCCAGCGCGTACGGGGGCTACTTCGGCGCGGCGCAGGGCGTGCTCTACCTGGGCCTGATGGGCCTGTTCCTCCACGAGGACCTGCAACGCGTCAACGCCGTCAAGAACGTCATCGCCGCCCTCGTCAACGGCATCGCGGCCGTCTTCTTCCTCTTCGTCGCCGAGTTCGACTGGACGGCCGTGGTCCTGATCGCCGTCGGCTCCACCATCGGCGGCCAGATCGGCGCCCGGATAGGCCGACGCCTCCCGCCGACCGTCCTGCGCGCCGTCATCGTGACGGTCGGAATCCTCGCGATCGTCCAGCTCCTGCTCCGCTGAGCGACGTACCCGCGATACGTCGCCCAGCGGACCGGCCCCTCAGGCAGTACGCCCCAGCCACTCGGGCAGGTCCTCCTGCGCGGAGACCCCCAGGGCGAGCAGCATCGCGTCCGCCGGAGACGGCACGAAGGGCTTGCGCAGCAGCGGCATCCCCGCTTCCTCCGGAGTCCGCGCCGCCTTGCGGTGGTTGTCGAAGGCGCAGGAGGCCACCGTGTTCAACCAGGTGTCCCCACCGCCCTGCGCCCGCGGAAGTACGTGGTCCACGGTCGTCGCGCGCTTCCCGCAGTACGCGCACCGGTGTTGGTCCCGGACCAACACCCCCCTCCGTGACCAGGGAGCATGTCTTCGGAAGGGCACCCGGACATACCTGCACAGCCTGATCACGCGCGGCATCGGCAACTCCATGGTGGCCGCACGGACACGCAGCTCGGGATGCGACTGTTCGACCACGGCCTTGTCCTGGAGCACCAGGACCACGGCCCGGTTCAGCGTCACCGTCGACAGCGGCTCGAAGCTCGCATTCAGCACCAGCGTGTCCCGCATCTCGCCCACCTCCCGTGTGCAGGCCCGCGACCACACCGGCTGCAGGGCCCGCAACCACTCTGGCCGCGCGCGCCACGCGGGACAACGCAATAAAAATGCCCGGTCCTGGCCTTCTTTAGACCAGGACCGGGCAAACGCTCGGAGAACGATCAACCCGCCGGCGACTCGTACTCACCGATCAGCTGGGCCCGCCCGAGCGCGTGGAACCGCAGATTGAACCCGACGACGGCCGGAGAGACGTCCGCGCCGGGCCCCAGCTTCTCCTGGTCCACCGCGTACACCGTGAACACGTACCGGTGCCGCTCCCCGGCAGGCGGAGCCGCCCCGCCGAAGTCCCGCGTGCCGTAGTCGTTGCGCACGTGCACCGCCCCGGCGGGCAGCCCCTCGAACTTGCCGCCGCCCGCACCCGCCGGCAGCTCGGTCACCGACACCGGCAGATCGAAGAGCACCCAGTGCCAGAACCCGCTGCCCGTCGGCGCGTCCGGGTCGAAGCACGTCACGGCGAAGCTCTTCGTCCCCTCGGGGAAGCCCTCCCACCGCAGCTGCGGCGATACGTTCCCGCCCGACAGGACCTGGGCGTCACCCAGCTCCGCTCCGGGAGCGAGATCCGCACTGGTCACCGTGAAGGCGTGCACCTCCGGGTGGAAAGCGTGCGGAAGGGGCGCCCTGCTCTGCTCGGCCACTGCTGTACCTCCTGATCGGATGCGCGTACGGGCCCGAGCCTAGAACCAGTTGCGCTGCGAACCGACGGAGGCGATCCACTGGTTCAGGTACGCGGCCCAGTCCGTTCCCTCGTACGACTGCAGACCCACCTGGAAGCAGCGGTAGGTGTCACTGCCCTCGCTGAACAGACCCGGCTTCTTGTCCATCTCCAGGACGACGTCCATCTCCCGCCCGTCCGAGATGAACGTCAGCTCCACCTGGTTCAGCCCCCGGTACTGCGACGGCGGCAGGAACTCGATCTCCTGGTAGAACGGCAGCGTCTGCCGCGTACCGCGGATGTGCCCGCGCTCCATGTCCGCGCTGCGGAACGTGAAGCCCAGCTGCCGGAACGCGTCGAGGACCGCCTGCTGCGCCGGCACCGGGTGCACGTTGATCGGGTCCAGGTCGCCCGCGTCCACCGCGCGCGCGATCTCCAGCTCGGTGCTCACCCCGATGTTCATCCCGCGCAGGTGCTGACCCCCGAAGTGGGTGATCGGCGTCTCCGCCGGGATCTCCAGCCCGAAGGGCACCACGTGCAGCGCGCCGGCCTGCACCTTGAAGGCACCACCGAGACGCTGCTTGGTGAAGACGATGTCCTGCTTGTACTCGTTGTCGCCGCCCTCCACCTCCACGCGCGCCTGCAGCCCGACGGACAGCCCCTCGATCTGCTGCTCCACGGACCCGCCCTGGATGCGGACCTCGCCCTGGACGATCCCGCCGGGCACCACGTTCGGCTCGGTGATGATCGTGTCCACCGAGGCCCCACCGGCACCCAGGCTCGCGAACAGCTTCTTGAACCCCATGCTCAATCTCCCCTGATACGGATCTGAAGGATCGGGCGACGACGCCTACCGCACCGCGCCGCGACTACCCCTTACCAACGCGGAACCTTAGGCCCCGGTTGCACGGGTACCCGTTCCACTACGCTCGACCGGATGAGCGCGCGCCCCGACCGTACGCCCCTGGCCCGGTCCTTCTTCGACCGCCCGGTCCTCACCGTGGCCCCCGACCTGCTGGGCCGCATCCTCGTCCGCCGTACGCCGGACGGCCCCCTGGAACTGCGCATCACCGAGGTGGAGGCGTACGAGGGGGAGGCCGACCCCGGCTCCCACGCCTACCGCGGCCGCACCGCCCGCAACGCCTCGATGTTCGGCCCGCCCGGACACGCGTACGTCTACTTCATCTACGGCATGTGGTTCAGCCTCAACCTGGTGTGCGGCCCGCCCGACCACGCGAGTGGTGTGCTGCTGCGGGCGGGGGAGGTGACGGTGGGCGCCGAGCTGGCCGCCAAACGCCGACTTTCAGCCAGAAACCCCCGTGAACTGGCCAAAGGCCCGGCCCGCCTGGCCACGGCCCTCGACGTGGACCGCTCCCTCGACGGCGCGGACCTCTGCGCCGGCCCGGAATCCCCCCTGTCCCTCCTCACGGGCACCGCCACCCCGCCCGACCTGGTGGGCAACGGCCCCCGCACCGGAGTGGGCGGCGCCGGAGCCGCCCACCCGTACCGCTACTGGATCAGCGGCGACCCCACCGTGAGCCCCTACCGCCCGCACGCGCCACGCCGCCGCTCAACTTGACTCGACTGTGACGGACGCCTAACGTAGCCCGAGCCGCTTGAACGGGTCACTGCCTTCGCAGACCCCCGGAGCGGCCAAACCACTACCTACGACTTACCCCTGGCGGGGTCTTATTCGGCATGCCCGGATTTCCCGCCCATCGGCCCGATTATGAGCCGGAAGGGGAAAGCGCTAACGTAGCGGAGCGCCGAAAGGCATAGACCCTCCAATGGTCACCGAATTCAAATCCAAGCCGGAAACGGGCGCGGAAATGATCTGGTAAGATTGGAATCGCTAGAAAGGGAAAACGCGAAAGCGTTGAACCTCGAAAGCGTCGAGGAAATCGGACACGAAAGAGTCTGATAGAGTCGGAAACGCAAGAACAGAACGAAAGCCCGGAGGAAAGCCCGAGAGGGTGAGTACAAAGGAAGCGTCCGT
>NZ_JBHWBP010000371.1:0-7444 GCF_042735575.1 Streptomyces sp. NPDC059564
GGGAGGAGCTGTGCGCGGCGGCCGAGGGGGCGGTCCCGCCGTCGGTGGTCGACCTGTGCGTGCGCCAGTACGGCCACTGAGCCGCTGAGCAGGGCGCCTCCCCGGCAGACTTGACCCTCACACCGTGTCAGGCCGTCCACTGGAAGGCGTCATGTTCACCATCGGAGACTTCGCCAAACACGGCAGGGTGTCGGTCCGCATGCTGCGTCACTACGACGCCCTGGGACTGCTACGCCCGGCCCGTGTGGACCCCGTGACCGGCTACCGGTTCTACGAGGCGGGGCAGCTCGCCCGCCTCAACCGCGTCATCGCGCTCAAGGAGCTCGGCTTCAGCCTGGACCAGGTGGGGTCGATCCTCGACGAGAAGGTGAGCGCGGAGGAACTGCGCGGCATGCTGCGGCTGCGCCGCGCGGAACTGGAATCCGCCGCGGCCGAGGCCGCCGCGCGCCTCACGCAGGTCGAGACGAGGCTCCGGACCATCGAGAGCGAGGGAACCATGCCCGCCGAAGAGATCGTCGTGAAGAGCCTGCCGCCCGTCCGGCTGGCGGAACTGACCGGGGTGGCCGCCGGCTACGCCCCGCAGGACATCGGGCCGGTCATCGGTCTTTTGTACGAGGAGCTGTGCACCCGCATCGAGCGAGCCGGTGCGGTCCCGACCGGTCCGGGCCTCGCCCACTACGAGCCGGCCCCCGGCGGCGAGCCGGGATCCGTCCTGGTGCACGCCGGGCTCCCCGTCGCCGGCGCCGTCCGCGCCGAGGACCTCGGGGGCGGGGTGCGGATCGTCGAACTGCCCGGGGTCGAGCGGGCGGCGACCGTGGTGCACCGGGGCGCGATGGACGGGGTCCTGCCGACGGCGCAGGCGCTGGCCCGGTGGATCGACGCCAACGGCCACCGCTCGGCGGGGTACGCCCGCGAACTCACCCTGGCCTGCCCCGAGGACCGGGACCAGTGGGTCACCGAACTCCAGGAGCCACTGCTGCCCTGACCCCGGGCCCGGGCCCGGGAGGATTTGACCTTGCCGCCAACGGCAGGGTCGCACGATGACCGGCATGAACAGCACCGCGAACCACACCGGCAGGATCGTCGCCGTCACGGGAGCCGGCACCGGCATGGGCCGGGCCACGGCCCGTGCCTTCGCCGCCGAGGGCGCCCACGTCGTGGCGATCGGACGGCGCGCCGAACCGCTCCGGGAGACGGCGGCCGGGCACGACCGGATCACGCCGCCGCCCGTCGACATCACCGACGCGGGCGCGCCCGAACGGATCGTCCGGGCCGTGTCGCAGGCGCACGGCCGGCTGGACGTGCTGGTCAACAACGCCGGCATCGTGCGCGGCGGCGCCCTCGGCACGCTGACGCCGGAGATGATCACCACGCAGCTCGCGACCAACCTCGTCGCTCCCGTCCTGCTGGCGCAGGCCGCGCTGCCGCTGTTCAGTCCTCGACGCGCGGATCGCGGCCCAGACCGAGGCCCGCGACCGGCTGGCGGCCGCCCTCGACGAGGTGACCGGCGGCCGGATCCGCCCGGTGGCCTGACCGACCGCGCCGGAGGCACGTCTCCGGGGCCTCAGGCCGCCGCGCGGCGCCGGTCGCGGACGTGGGCGCAGCGGCGGACCGCGTCCCGGCGGACCGTCCGCAGCCGGCGCGTCGTGGCGTGGCCGCGGCGGCGCCACTCCGCGCGCGGCAGCCCGGCGCGCTGGCCGCCGCCGGTGATCAGGGCGTTGACCGGGGCGTGCGGGTCGGCGGCCAGCCCCTTGGCGACCAGCACGCCCACCACGAGCGGCACCAGGGCCACGGCGAGCGCGGAGCCGGCGGCGCTCACGTTCCGGAGGCGGGGGCGGGCGCCGGGCACGGCATCGGGGGCGGTCACTGAGGTCATGCCGTCATTCCAGCAGCGGGCGCGCGGCGGGGAATCGGCGTACATACTCAGGCCGTTGCACATGCGGTACTCAGGTGAGGGTGGGTGGTGCGGGTGCCGGATCCGCAGGAGCGGGCCTTCGAGCCCGCGACCGGCGACGGCCCGGAGCCGGAGGGCGACGGCGGCACGCGGGCGGCCGAGGTGCGCACCGCGTACGAGGGGCTGCGCCAGATCCGGCACCTGCTGGGCGGCGGCGGGGCCCCGGCCCCGTGGGAGCTGCGGCTGATGCCGCGCGCGGTGGCCCTCGTACTGGAGGCGGCGGGGTTCCCGCCGTCGGCGCTGGACGCGCGGGGACAACGCTGCCGGACGGGCTACCGCGTGACGGCCGCCGCGCCCGGCACGGGGGGCGAGGTGCCCCGGCCCGGCCCGGACCGGGTCGAGGTGACCGGGCCCGGGACCGGCCGCGTCGAGGTGACCTGGCAGGGGCCGCCGGGCGGCGGAGCCGCGCGGGAGGAACAGGAGCGGCTCACGGCCTGCGCGGCGGAGCTGGAACGGCACGGCTGGGAGTGCCTGCTGTACCGAGGCCCCCGCGGCCGCCGGTTCCTGGAGGTGGAACCACCCCGCTGACCACCCACCCCGCCGCCGCCCGGAGCACCCCGCCCGGCGGGCCTACGGCGCGCCGAACGTCAGCGTCAGCCGTGGTGTTCCCTCGTTCGCCGCCGCCTCCGAGGACCACAGCCACAGCGCATCCGTCCCGGTGCTGGTCAGTGCCAGGCCGTAGGAGCCGCCGAGGGCGCCCGCCAGGGGTGCCGTGTCCAGCGCGGCGGTGTGGACCGCCGAGCCGTCCGGGATTCCCGGGAAGCTGCCGAGCGCCGGGGAACCCAGGCCCGGGCGGTTGTTGTACGTGGTCCCGTTCTCGGTCCACGCGCCAGTGACCGGGACGGCCGAGACGGTGTCCGTGGTCCCGGAGCCGCCCATGGTGCTGGTCTTCACGCTCAGCGCGGCCGACTTGAGCACCGTCCCGGCGGGCGCGGCGGGCAGGTCGAAGCGCAGGTAGCTCGCGTACGGGAGGGTCCCGCGCACCGCCAGGGAGCCGGAGCCGCCGAAGTTGGCGTCGGGGGCGCCCGCGTTGGCGTACGTGTCCTCTGCGGCGGTGACCTGGACGACCGAGTCGGCCGGGGCGGAGGCGAGGGCGTAGTGGTTGTGCACCTGCGCCGCGCTCAGGACGCCCGGGTAGACGGCGGTCTCGTCGAGCAGGCCCGCCCAGTGCTCGCTCGCGGGACGGTCCGGCCAGCCGCCGAGGCCGTCGAAGCCGACCCTCCAGTAGCCGGAGAAGTTCTCGTGCGTGGTGACGTTGAGGGTGCCCTTCTGGGCGCCGTCCACGTACAGGGTCATCCCGCCGGGGCCCTGGGTGGCGACGACGTGGTGCCACTGGTCGTCGTTGTAGGCGGCGGCGGTGGTGATGGTGCGGGTGGCGCCCGTGTAGACGCCGTAGACCAGCCGGCCGTCGTTGGTCATGTAGATGTGCTTGTCGTACTGGCTGCTGCCGTTGATCTGCTGGTTGCCGAAGCCGACGAGCTTGCCGCCCTGGGTGGTGCCCGTCTTGAACCAGGTCTCGATGCTGTAGGTGCCGCCCACCGTCTGCCGCCGGTCGCCGTAGACGTGGCTGTTCGTGCCGTTGAAGCCGATCGCCGTGCTCGCGCCGCCGACCGCTCCGGGCGACTGACGCAGCGCCGGGGCGTTCTGGTGCACGCCCGCCTGGTTGCCGTCCGAGGAGTCCGCGACGTACGGCAGGGCCGACTCGTCGTAGCGCCAGTACAGTTGAGCGCCGTCCGCGCGGACCTGGCTCGGGTACGCGTCCGCCGAGACCGGGACGCTCACGCCGACCGTGCCCGACGGGGCGCTGACGTTGCCCGCCGCGTCCGTCGCCGTCACCCGGTAGGTGTACGACTGGCCGGCCTGGGCGGTGGTGTCGGTCCAGGAGGCCTGCGGGCGCTTGAAGAACAGCGAGTCCGCGGTGACCGTCCCGATCGGCGTGGCCGCGCCGTTGCGGTAGATCCGGTAGGTGAGCGCGCTGTCGTCCAGGTCGAGGCTGGTGCGCCAGCGCACCTGGACCTCGCCGGGCCGGAAGGCGGCCGCGCTCGCCACGGGGGCCGTGGGCGCGCCCGTGTCGTTGGTGGAGGAGAAGCGGGTCAGGCTCTGCTGCGCCGCCCCGTTGACGGCGGTGAACTCACCGCCGACCCACAGGTACGCCGCGCCCGCCTTGGCGCCGACCGTCATCACCCGCGGGCCGATGCCCTCGCCGATGCCGTCGTTGGTGTCGGGGGCCCAGCCCAGCTTGCCCACGCTGGTGGTCGGCTGGGCGAGGAGGTGGTGGCGCTGGCCGTCGGGGTACTCGCCGACGCTGGAGCAGTCGTGCGCGTGGGAGGCGCTGTAGAGGACGTTCTGGTACGGCAGGACGGCCTGGGTGGCGCCCAGGCAGGTGTCGCGCCAGCGCTGGTTGAAGTCGGACAGGTTCAGGGCGATGCGGCCGTCGAAGACGCCGCCGCCGGTGCCCTCGTTGCCGGTGTAGAAGCCGGTGCCGTCGGTGGCGATGTCCTTGACGACGGAGTTGGTCTCGATGAAGCCCGGATAGGTCTTGGTGAGGGCGCCGCTCGCGGAGTCGACGACGGCCAGCGCGTGCGTGTTCGTCCCGTTGACGGTGAAGAAGTCCCCGCCGAGCAGCACGTTCTCGCCGTCCGGGGTGACCTCCACGGCGCGGCCGGGCTCGTCGGCGTCGGCCCTGAAGGGGCGCAGCGCGCCGTCGGACGCGTCGACGGCGGCGAAGCGCTGGCGGGGCTGGCCGGCGACGGTGAGGAAGTCCCCGCCCGCGTAGACGGTGTCGCCGGTGACGGCGATGGCCCGTACGGTGGCGGCGAAGGCCGGGCGGAAGGACGGCTTCACCGTGCAGGTCGCCACGTCGATGGCGGCGATGCTGGAGACCGGGGTGCCGTTGACCGCGCCGAAGTAGCCGCCCGCGTAGAGGGTCTTCTTGTCCGGCGAGAGGGTGAGCGCACGGACGGTGGCGGTGCCGCTGCCGATGGTGAAGGACAGGGTGCAGGAGGTGGGGGCGCCGGTCGCGGCGTCGAGGGCCGCGAAGTTCACCGCCGGCCGCTCGCTGCCCGAGCCGCCCGCGGGCGGGCGTACGGCGGAGAAGGTGCCGCCGGCGAAGACGGTGCCGCCCGCTTCGGCGAGGGCCCAGACGACCCCGTTGGGCTGCCAGGTGGGCAGCGCGTCGGCGGTGAACGCGACGGGCGGGGTGATGGCCGCCGCCCGCGGGACGAGTCCGAGGCCGACGATCGCCCCGGAGCCGGCCACGGACAGGGCGAGAGCGGCCGCCATCCCTCTGGATCTACGCATGAACCCCCCAGTTCGGTGTGCGTGGGTACTGCGCGTGCGGCGCGCGGGCCGCGCGGAGCACGGACGTACGGCCGCGACCCCGTGGAAAGGGGCACGGTCATGCGTACGGGCGCACCCTAGGGCGAATCGGCGGTCCGGTCATCACACTTGACCCATCGGATGCCGAAGGGGTCCGCGCCGTGTGGTGACGGCCCGGTCCGGGGGCGGGCGGCCGGCGGGCGCTCGGCATGCTGAGGCCCGCTCACGGGGCTAGGGTGAAAAAGGACGTCCAGGCCCCGGGGTCGCCGTATGCGGACCGGATCCGGCGAGGCCCGGCGCATTTCGGCGTCGATGGCGCGCCACCGCGATGTCCGCACATCACCCCCGATGCTTTCCCGGCAAGGAGGGAACGCATGAATCGGCACGCTCGTTACGCATTGCTCGCCCCGCTCCTGGTCACCGCCGTCGCCATGCCGTCCACGATGGCCCACGCGGCTGCCCCGGCCGCGCCCGCTGCGGCCCCCCAGGCCGCCTGCGCGCTGGTGGCGGCACCGAACACCAATCCCCAGGAATTCGACCTCACGCTGACCGGCTTCAGGGCCAACCAGAACGTCGGCATCACGGGTCCGGAGCAGTTCACCGTCACCACCGACCAGCAGGGCAACGCCAAGACCGAGGACGTCAAGAAGGGCAACTACACCGCCAAGCCCAAGGGAGGCCAGGGCCAGGGCAACCAGAACAGGTCGGTCGGCTGCACCAAGCCCGCCCGGGGGACCACGACCACGACCACCGTGCGCATCACGGATGTGGACGTAGCGGCTCCGGCGACCAATCCGGAAGTCGACTGCTCGGTACCGCAGAGCGTCACCTTCACGGGCAAGCTCACCGGTACGGGCACCGGAGAGGTCGAGGTGTTCTGGCAGGGCAACAGCAAGGCGAGTTCGCCCCTGGTGAAGTTCACCGCGCCGGATACCTCGGCCGGGAGCTTCACCTCGAAGTCCAACACCCGCTCGGCTCCCACACAGCCCGCGCCCGTGGCCGCCGCCCAACTGACCGTCGGCAAGGTGTCGGACTCGACGTTCGTCACGCTCAAGTGCAAGACCGGAACCTGACGGGACGGCTCAGCCCGCCGGCAGGGCGCGGCACAGGAGAGCCGCCGGGGACGGGCGGGAGGCGGCGCGGGTGGTGAAGGCGATGCCCGCCGCGTACTCGGTCGGCAGGCACTGGCCCTTGTAGTGGCCGGAGGCGAAGTCACCGCCCCCGGCGCCCGACGGGCGGTTGTCGCCCCGGTCGAACCAGACCGTGCGGCCGCCGCCCGCGGGCAGCGCGGTGCGGGCCGGGGCGCACAGGGCCGCCGAGACCCGCTCGCCGCGCAGGGCGTACCCGATGAGGAACTGCCCTGAGGGGCACTGGAACTTGGTGTAGCCGCCGGCCCAGTCGCCGCCCGGCGGGACGTACGTCTCGTCGCGGACCACCGTCTGGCCCCCGGCCGGGGCCCGCAGGTCGGAGGTGGAGCACAGGCCGCGACCGCCGGTGTGGCTGAGGCCGGCCAGGCGGGCGCCGTCGGGGCAGACCGCCTTGCGGGCGCCGACGTCCCAGTCCCCGGCGGCGCGGGTGCGCAGCGAGGCGTTGTGGTCGCGGTGGTCGGTGCTCAGCTGGTACCAGGCGGGGGTGGCGGGGACGGGTCCGGTGCGGCCGGGGGCGGTGGCGAGGGCCGTCCACGGGGCGGTGCGCCAGTCGGCGGGGTCGAGGACGCCGGTGCGTCGGCCCGTGGCGTCGTAGCGGAGCATGGCCCAGCTGTCGCCGCCGGGGGCGCCCTGCGCGGTGGTGCTCCAGCCGACGAGCGGCCAGTAGGCGAAGTCGGCGTCGGAGGCGGCGAGGTCGCCGGTGAAGTTCTGGAACCAGGCGCGCGGGGCGGCTGCCGTCTCGTCGGCGCCGATGCCGAACTCGCTGATCCAGACGGGGGCGGTGAAGTGGGTGCCCGTTTCGGCGGAGACGAAGAAGGCCTGGTCGTAGAGGGTCTGCTGGAGCTGGGCGGGGGTCATGTCCTGGTAGCGGGCGTCGTGGGTCTCACCGAGGCCCGTCGCGCCGCTGTGGTGGGGGCCGGTGTACCCGTAGAAGTGGGCGGAGTAGACCAGCTTGTTGGAGACGACGAGGGTGTGGGAGAGGGTGCGGACGGGGGTGCGGCAGCTGGAGCGCGGGGAGCACACC
>NZ_JBHWBP010000372.1:0-7402 GCF_042735575.1 Streptomyces sp. NPDC059564
GGACATGCCGTCGACGAGCTCCTCCTGCCCCTGGGCGGGGGCGGCGAGCCGCAGCCGGACGCCCGAGGCGGAGGAGACCACGAGGGCCTCCTGCCGCCCGGGCATCGGGCCGTACGGGTGCCAGACGTGCTGCCGGTCCAGGTCGAGGAGCCGCGCGGTGTCCGAGGTCCGGTCGAGCGGGTCGTGCAGGGGGTGCGGGTCACGCATTGGGGGCGAGGTCCGTTCCCGCGCCGCGCCGGCGCACCGACACCAGGTCCGGGCGCACCTCGCCTGCGTCCGCCTGGGCGGGGACGGGTACCTGCTCGGCGTGCCCGGAGCAGCCGCCGCACGCCGAACCGCAACCCGCCTCCACGGCATCGGAGGCGGAGTTGGAGCCGCCCGAGCCGCAGACCGGGGCGCCGCCGTCCGCGTGGGAGCCGCAGCCCCCGCCGGTGGCCGCGGCCGCCACGTCGGAGCGGTGCGCGGGCAGGGTCGACGTACCGGCGCCCTCCACCTCGAAACCGGCGTCCGCGATCATGTCGAGGTCGGCCTGGCCGGCCTGGCCCTCGCTGGTGAGGTAGTCGCCGAGGAAGATCGAGTTGACCAGGTGCAGGGCCAGCGGCTGCATCGTGCGCAGGTGCACCTCGCGGCCGCCCGCGAGCCGGACCTCGACGTCGGGGCAGACGAAGCGGACCATCGCCAGGATCCGCAGGGCGCGCTGCGGGGTGAGGTTCCACTCCTTGGCGAGCGGGGTGCCCTCGAAGGGGATCAGGAAGTTGACCGGCACGGAGTCCGGGTCCAGCTCGCGCAGCGAGTAGACGACGTCGACCAGGTCCTCGTCGCTCTCGCCCATGCCGGCGATCAGGCCCGAGCAGGCGGACAGGCCGGCCGCGTGGGCCTTCTGGACGGTGTCGACACGGTCCGCGTAGGTGTGCGTCTTGGTGATCGCGCCGTACGTGGCCTCGGAGGTGTTGAGGTTGTGGTTGTAGGCATCCGCACCCGCGTCGCGCAGCCGCTCGGCCTGGCCGTCGGAGAGCAGGCCCAGGCAGGCGCAGACCTCGACGCCCTCGTTCTGCTCCTTGATGGCCGCGATGGTCTTGCCGACGCGGTCCACGTCCCGGTCCGTCGGACCGCGTCCGCTGGCGACGAGACAGACCCGCTTGGCGCCGCCGGCGACGCCCGCCGCGGCGGCCTCGGAGGCCTCCTCCGGCTTCAGCCACGTGTACTTGAGGATCTCGGCCTTCGAACCCAGGCGCTGGGAGCAGTACGAGCAGTCCTCGGGGCAGAGCCCCGACTTCAGGTTGACCAGGTAGTTCAGCTTGACGCGACGCCCGAACCACTGGCGGCGCACCTTGCCGGCCGCGGCCACCACGTCGAGCAGTTCGTCGTCGGAGGTCGCCAGCACGGCGAGCGCCTCTTCGCGGGTCGGCAGCTCGCGCCGCAGTCCCTTTTCCACCAGGGTGTTCAGCAGGTCCATGAGCCCGATCCTGGACCACACGGGCACTCCCGGCCAAGGAGAGAACGGACAACATGGCCGGAAGGGAGTGTGTGGATCGCCACACCAGCCCCTCGGGTCCCGGCGGCTAGGGTCGAGCAGATCTGTCGACAGCCGACAAAACGCGAGGACCGCCGATGACCCAGCACACCCCGCCCGCCGAGGACGTCTTCGCCTGGATCGACGGCGCGGAGCGGGCCCGAGAGCAGGCGGGGCTGGTACGGTCCCTGCGCCCGAGGCCCGCGTCCTCGCCGCTGCTGGACCTCGCCAGCAACGACTACCTGGGCCTGTCCCGGCATCCCGAGACCGTGCGCGGGGCGTGCGAGGCGGCCGGGCGCTGGGGCGCGGGCGCCACCGGATCCCGGCTGGTCACGGGCACGACGGAGCTGCACTCCGAACTGGAGCGGGAACTGGCCGATTTCGCCGGGTTCGAGGCGGCCCTGGTGCTTTCCTCCGGATATGCCGCGAACCTGGCCGCCGTGACGGCGCTGAGCGACCGAGGCTCGCTGGTCGTCTCCGACGCCGGGAACCACGCCTCGATCGTCGACGGCTGCCGGCTCTCGCGGGCCGCGGTCGAGGTCACCCCGCACAGCGATCCGGAAGCCGTCCGCAAGACCCTCGCCGCCCACGCGGGCCGGGCCATGCTGGTCACCGACTCGGTCTTCTCGGTGGACGGGGACGCCGCCCCGCTCGCCGGGTACGCCGAGGCCTGCCGGGCCGAGGGCGCGGCCCTGGTGGTGGACGACGCGCACGGTCTCGGGGTGCTCGGCGAGGGCGGCCGGGGCGCGCTGCACGCCGCCGGGCTCGCGGGCGCGCCCGGGGTGGTCGCGACGATGACCCTCTCGAAGTCGCTGGGCAGTCAGGGCGGGGCGGTACTGGGGCCGGCCAAGGTGATCCGGCACCTGGTCAACACCGCGCGCGCCTTCATCTTCGACACCGGGCTCGCCCCGGCCGCCGCGGGCGCCGCGCTGGCGAGCCTGCGCCTGCTCCGGCGGGAACCGGAGCGCGCCGCCCGGGTCCGGGAGGTGGCCGCCGAGCTGTACGGACGGCTCACCGCGTCCGGCCTGACCGCGGTCAGGCCCGACCCGGCGGTGGTGTCGGTCCGGGCCCCGTCGGCTTCGGCGGCACTGCGCTGGGCCGCCGACTGCCGCGAGGCAGGTCTGTCCGTGGGGTGCTTCCGTCCGCCGTCGG
Organism: Streptomyces sp. NPDC059564; assembly: GCF_042735575.1. Taxonomy (NCBI): domain Bacteria; kingdom Bacillati; phylum Actinomycetota; class Actinomycetes; order Kitasatosporales; family Streptomycetaceae; genus Streptomyces; species Streptomyces sp. NPDC059564. The sequence goes on from NZ_JBHWBP010000372.1 coordinate 2,666, forward strand.
TGCCGGACGGCATCTCCCGGCTGCGGCTGACCGCTCGGGCCGATCTCACGGGGGACGAGATCGGCCGGGCCGTCGCGACGGTCCTGGGGACCGCTCCGGCCGGGGCCACGGACCGGTAGGCGTCGCTAGCCCGGGACGACCGTCCCGAGCACGTCCGCCCGTACGCAGGCGAGGAAGCCGTCCCAGGCCGGCCCGGTGAAGAGCACGGCCGGGCCGTCCGTCCGCTTGGAGTCGCGGACGGCCAGCAGGCCGCCGGTCAGGGCGGCCGCTTCCACGCAGTTGTTCATTCCGGTGCTGCGGCTGCTCCGCCGCCACCGCGCGCTGTTCAGAAGTCCGCTGGTGGATAAGGGGGTTGCGGACACGGGGGGTGCCTCCTTACGCGTCGTCAGCGAGTGAGCTGATGAGATCCGACGAGTCATGGGGCGGGAGGGCGTGCGCCTGGATGGTGCGGAATGCGGCGCTGTAGGCCTCGAGGTCTTCCTTCCGCTCCAGATAGAGGCTACTCGTCAAATGGTCGAGTACCACCACATCCAGATCGGCGATGTTCGGAAATGAGAAAATGACGAACGGTCCTGTCAGGCCGAGATGACCCCCCACGGTGAACGGCAGCACCTGCAACCGCACTTGGGGCAGCCGCGCCACCTCCACCAGATGCCTCAGCTGCTCCCGCATCACCCCGGGCCCGCCGATCTGCCGCCGCAGCACCGCCTCGTCCAGTACGGCGCTCAGCTCCAGCGGCGGATCCGCCCGCAGCACCGCCTGCCGTGCCAGCCGTACGTCGACCAGCGCGTCCACCTTCGGCTCCGGCAGCCCGCCCAGCGCGGCCCGGGTCACGGCCCGTGCGTACTGCGGGGTCTGCAGCAGGCCCGGCACCACGGAGAGCTCCACCGTCCGGGCCGCGCGCGCCCCCGCCTCCAGGCTGATGAAGTCCCGGTACTCCTGCGGGAGCAGGCCCCGGTAGTCGTGCCACCACTGCCGCCCGCGCGCGGCGTCCCCGTTCGCCGAGGGGCCGGCCGCCGAGGCGCCCAGGGCCTCCAGCAGGGCGCGCTGCTGGGCGCTCACGACCTCCCCGTAGGCGTCGAGCAGCAGCCGGATGTCCTCCGATTTCACGCCACTGCGCCCGGTCTCGATGCGGCTGATTTTCGACTGGTGCCATCCGACGATCCGGGCCACCTCACCACTGGTGAGTCCGGAGCGGTCGCGGAGGGCGCGCAGCTCCTCCCCGAGCTTGCGCCGACGCACCGCGGGACCGTGTTGCATACCCGCTCTCCTTCCACCGGCACAGCTCGCGCCAGTCTGCCGTCCAAATACGCTCTTCCGTAGCAGAGTTCACCGCATTGAGCGACAGATATATGCATATCTTGGGGGAACGGCGGAAACGACGGCACCATGGGTGGCACTCTGGCGCTCAGCGTAGGTCCGGGGCGGCTCCGTCCCGGTGGGAAAGGGACGTCGCCATGGCAGATCAGCAGGAAGCATCCGTCACTCTGCCGAGCGATCCGGTCTCGGTCGCCGCCGCCCGCCGGTACGTCGCGGAGGTGCTCGGAGACTGGGGACTGCCCGAGGACGCCGAGACCGCCGACACCGTCCGGCTGATCGTCTCGGAGCTCGCCACCAATTCGGTACAGCACACTTTCGGCCAGTCGCCCACCTTCACCGTCGACGTCCGCCTCGAACGCGAGGAGTGGCTGCGCGTCGGTGTGACGGACAGCCACCCGCGCTGGCCCCGGCGGCTGCCCGCCGCCGTGCAGCAGGACAACGGCCGCGGGATGGTCATCATCCGCTGGCTCGCCGCCGAGGCCGGCGGCCGGCTCTCGGTCAGCCCGACGGCCGACGGCGGCAAGACCGTGTGGATCGCCCTGCCCTGGCCGGCCGGCACGCCCGCGCGGACCGCCCGGGGCTGCTGACGCGCGGTCGTATACGGAGACCGTTCGGGAAGACGCCCGGACAGGTGAACCGGGTGCCTTTCCGAAACGTGGGTTAACTCGGCGGAAAACTGCGGGCCCTAGCGTGTGGAGCCCGCGGTCTTCCGCCAACGATCAGCCATGGGCCGGTAAAGGGCCGGCGATCGGGACGGAAAGCCTCTCTCTGCGTTGGGCAAGACATGCTTGGCACGGATATGCACAGGTCAACAGAGTGTTGAAGGCGGATACGTTCGCCACGGCGCGATGTTGATCATGTCCCGGAAGCTTGGTGGTATCAGGTGCAGTTGACGCCGCACGAACAAGAAAGACTCATGCTCCACGTCGCCGCCGACGTGGCCGAGAAGCGCAGGGCGCGCGGGGTCCTCCTGAACCATCCCGAGGCCGTCGCCCTGATCACCTCGCACATCCTCGAAGGCGCCCGTGACGGGCGGACCGTGGCCGAGCTGATGGCCTCCGGCCGCACCGTGCTCACCCGGGCCCAGGTCATGGAGGGCATCCCCGAGATGATCCACGACGTCCAGGTCGAGGCGACCTTCCCGGACGGCACCAAGCTCGTCACCGTCCACGACCCCATCGTCTGAACGGGAGCAGCCAGATGATCCCCGGCGAAATCGCCTACGGGGACGGTCCGGTGCGCCTGAACGAGGGCCGCCCCGTCACCCGCCTCACCGTGCTCAACTCCGCCGACCGGCCCGTCCAGGTCGGCTCCCACTACCACTTCGCCGAGGCCAACCCCGGCCTCGACTTCGACCGCGCGGCCGCGCGCGGCCTGCGCCTGAACATCGCCGCCGGCACCGCCGTCCGCTTCGAGCCGGGCATCCCGGTCGCCGTGGAACTCGTACCGCTCGGCGGGCTGCGCACCGTACCGGGTCTGCGCGGGGAGACCGGAGGGCCGCTCGATGGCTGAGATCCCGCGCCAGGTGTACGCCGACCTGTTCGGGCCGACGAAGGGCGACCGCGTCCGGCTCGCCGACACCGACCTCTTCGTCGAGATCGAGGAGGACCTGAGCGGCGGACCGGGCAACTCCGGCGACGAGGCCGTCTTCGGCGGCGGCAAGGTCATCCGCGAGTCGATGGGGCAGGCCCGCACCACCCGCGCCGAGGGCGCCCCCGACACGGTGATCACCGGCGTCGTGATCCTCGACCACTGGGGCATCGTCAAGGCCGACGTCGGCATCCGCGACGGCCGGATCTGCGGCATCGGCAAGGCCGGCAACCCGGACACGATGGACGGGGTCGATCCCTCGCTCGTCATCGGCCCCGAGACCGAGATCATCGCGGGGAACGGGAAGATCGTGACCGCGGGCGCCATCGACGCGCACGTGCACTTCATCTCGCCGACCGTGATCGACGAGGCCCTCGCCTCCGGCATCACCACCCTCGTCGGCGGCGGAACCGGCCCGGCCGAGGGCTCCAAGGCCACCACCGTGACCCCGGGACCCTGGCACCTGGCCCGGATGTTCGCCGCCCTGGAGGCCTACCCGGTCAACATCGGCCTGCTCGGCAAGGGCAACACCATGTCCCGCGAGGCCATGCACTCCCAGCTGCGGGGCGGCGCCCTCGGCTTCAAGATCCACGAGGACTGGGGGTCCACCCCCGCCGTCATCGACGCCTGCCTGAGCGTCGCCGACGAGACCGGCGCGCAGGTCGCCATCCACACCGACACCCTCAACGAGGCCGGATTCGTGGGCGACACCCTCGCGGCCATCGCCGGGCGGACGATCCACTCGTACCACACGGAGGGTGCGGGCGGCGGGCACGCGCCCGACATCATCACCGTGGTCTCCGAGCCCAACATCCTGCCCAGCTCGACCAACCCGACCCGGCCGCACACCGTCAACACCGTCGAGGAACACCTCGACATGCTGATGGTCTGCCACCACCTCAACCCCGCCGTCCCCGAGGACCTCGCCTTCGCCGAATCCCGGATCCGGCCCTCCACCATCGCCGCCGAGGACGTCCTGCACGACCTCGGGGCCATCTCCATCATCTCCTCCGACTCCCAGGCCATGGGCCGGGTCGGCGAGGTCGTGATGCGCACCTGGCAGACCGCCCACGTGATGAAGAAGAGGCGAGGTTTCCTGCCCGGCGACGGCCCCGCCGACAATCAGCGGGCCCGCCGTTACGTGGCCAAGTACACGATCAACCCCGCCGTCGCCCAGGGCCTCGCCCGGGAGGTCGGCTCGGTCGAGGTGGGCAAGCTGGCCGACCTGGTGCTGTGGACGCCCGCCTTCTTCGGCGTCAAGCCCGAGGTGGTCGTCAAGGGCGGCCAGATCGCCTACGCGCAGATGGGCGACGCCAACGCCTCCATCCCCACCCCGCAGCCGGTCCTGCCCCGGCCCATGTTCGGCGCCGTCGGCCGCGCCCCCGCCCTGAACTCGCTCAACTTCACGGCGCAGGCCGCCCTCGACGACGAGCTGCCCGAACGGCTCGGCCTCGGCAAGCAGTTCGTGGCCATCGAGAACACGCGCAAGGTGGGCAAGACGGACATGCGCAACAACGACGCCATGCCCCGGGTCGAGGTCGACGCCGACACCTTCACCGTCACCATCGACGGCGAGGCCGTGGAGCCGGCGCCCGCGGCGGAACTGCCCATGGCACAGCGATACTTCCTCTTCTGATGGGACGCAGCTGATGGGCCACAGCCTGACCAGGGGCGCCCGATGAGCCTCGCCGCGCTGCTCGTGCTCGCGGACGGCCGCTTCCCCGCCGGAGGGCACGCGCACTCCGGCGGGGCGGAGGCCGCCTGCAAGGCGGGCCGGATCCACGACGCGGCGACCCTGGCCGAGTTCTGCCGGGGCCGCCTGCACAC
>NZ_JBHWBP010000373.1:0-7361 GCF_042735575.1 Streptomyces sp. NPDC059564
GTCCGGGGCGGAGCCCCGGCAGCCGACCCGCAGGGTCACGACAACGCGGCCACCCGGTCCCGGTACGACCGCACGGCCGAAGCGTCCCGGTACGGCTCCAGCCGCCGCTCGAAGTCCCGTACGTACTCCACCGCCCGCACCGACCGCATCTCGCTGGCCTGCTGCGCCGCCTCGGCCCCCAGCGCGCACGCCTGGTCCAGCTCGCCCAGACCCAGCCGCGCCGTGGCCAGCACCACCCGGCAGAACAGCCGCGAGCGCGCGAACCCCGGCGCCCGCAGCTGCAGGGACCGCTCCGCGTGCTGCGCGGAGGCCCGGTACTGCTGGAGGTCCCGGTGGCAGTGCCCGAACTCGTCCGCCAGCTGCGCCTCGTCGAAGGCCCGCGCCCAGTGCGGTACGTCGTCCCCCGGCCGGCCCGCGCCCAGCGCCCGCTCGGCCCGCACCAGCGAGGCGGTCGCCGCCCGCACCTCGCCCAGCACCGCGTGCCCGCGCGCCTCGGCCGCGTGCAGCAGCGCCTGCACCACCGGCGGCGGCCCCGAGCCGACACCCTGCTGGGCGACCCGGGCCAGCTGAACCGCTTCCCGGCCGTGCCCGAGGTAGACGGCCTGGCGGCTCATCGTCACCAGCACGTACGACCCGTACGGCCGGTCCCCGGCGGCCTGCGCGAGGCGCAGCGCCTGGACGAAGTACCGCTGGGCCAGCCCGTGCGCGGCGATGTCGTACGAGGTCCAGCCCGCGAGCCGGGTCAGGTCGGCGGCGGCCGAGAACAGCCGGCGCCCGGTGGTCTCGCCGTAGGTGCCGCGCAGCATCGGCTCGGCCTCGTGCTCCAGGTAGCGCACCAGGGCCTGCCGGGCGTGGCCGCCGCCGTAGGCGTGGTCCAGGGTCCGGAACAGCTCGCTCACCGAGCGCAGCGCCGCGATGTCCCCGCTGGTGACGCGCTGGCCGGGCCCCCGGTCGATCTGCCGCTGGCGGGGCACCGAGGTGCGGCCCTGGGCCGGGACCCGGCTGGCGGTGAGGTCGGCGCCGCGGCCCACCCGTTCGTCGGCCCGGCCGATGAGCCAGTCCCGGCTGGGCACCACCAGTCCGGCGGGGGTGAAGGCGATCTTGCGGAGTTCGGCGTGGGAGCCGGAGTCCTTGCGCCACAGCCCGCTCGCGATGTCCACGGCCTCTTCGGGGGTGGCCGCGAACTCCAGGCCCGCGTACACGGGCGCGCACGCGTCCAGCCCCAGGTCCTGCGCGGACAGGCGGCGCCCGAGGCGGCGGGTGAAGACCTCGGCGATCAGCGCGGGGGTGGTGCCGCGGGGCTGCTGGCCGCGCAGCCAGCGGGTCACGGACGTCTTGTCGTAGCGAAGGTCCAGACCGTGCTCCAGGCCCAGCTGGTCGACGCGGCGGGCGAGACCGGCGTTGGAGAACCCGGCTTCCGCGATCAGCGCCGCGAGCTGCCGGTTGGGGACGCGCTGGGCAGGTCGTTCCGTCATCGGCTCCACGGTTTCCTGACGTGACGGACCGGAGTCCCGGCCCTGTGAACGGCGTGAATGTAGCGGCCAACTCCGCTCGGACCGCCCTCTCTGCCCCACATTCATCCGATCGTGTGCCGAATGCGTAGGCCCCTTTACGGACCGGCCCCCTCCGTCCGCGTACGCTGCGCCCCATGACCCGTCGGCCCCACGGGGCACATGCCCCCGACACGTACGCAGAGTCCACCGCTCCGCTCCCCGCCCCCGAGCTCACCGAGGCGGAGTGCCGCCGGTGCGGCACGTACATCGCGGGACTGGACGGGCGGTACGCGTGCGGGGTGTGCGGCTGGGTCAACGACCACTCCGAGGGCCACCGCCGGCTGCCGCGGGCCGACGAGGACCCGGACCTCCCGCGCAAGGGGCGCAGGCGCCCCAGGCAGCTCCCGGGCCCGCCGCCGGAGACCGGGCCCCGGACCGGGGACCAGCCCGGGCCGCCGGGGGCCTGAAGCCTCGCGGGCGGGTCGCCGTACTCTTGGCCTGGTGCGATACGTGCACACAGCAGGTTCAACGAGGAGGCGCTGCGGTGACTGAGCTTCGGTTTGTCCATCTGGGCTTCGGGCCGGAATCCGTCGAGTACACCGAGGCCTGGGAAGAGCAGCGGCGCGTCCACGCCGCACGTTTCGCGGACGACATCGAGGACACCTGCCTGCTCGTCGAGCACCTGCCGGTCTACACCGCCGGCCGGCGCACCGACCCGAGCGAGCGGCCGCTGGACGGCACCCCGGTGATCGACGTGGACCGCGGCGGCAAGATCACCTGGCACGGCCCGGGCCAGCTGGTCGGCTACCCGATCATGAAGCTGCCCCGCCCCGTCGACGTGGTGGCCCACGTGCGGCGCCTGGAGGACGCCCTGATCCGCACGGCCGCCGAGTTCGGCCTGGAGACCACCCGCGTCGAGGGCCGCTCGGGCGTCTGGGTGCTGGGCGACCCCGTGGAGCAGCGCCCCGCGATAGGCGGGCTCTCGCTCGACTTCACTGCACCCGTCAAAGACCTCCGGATCGGCGACGACGAGTTCGACGCCCGCCTGAACGGTCCCGAGTACGCCCCCTCCAACGCCGGCCAGCGCCGCGAGGACCGCAAGCTCGCCGCGATCGGCATCCGCGTCGCCAAGGGCGTCACGATGCACGGTTTCGCGGTCAACGTGAACCCGGACAGCACCTGGTTCGACCGGATCATCCCCTGCGGGATCCGGGACGCCGGTGTGACCTCGCTCTCCTACGAGCTGGGCCGCGAGATCACCATCGCCGAGGTGCTGCCGGTCCTCGAACGCCACCTGAAGGACGTACTGGAGCAGGCCGAGCTGAAGCCGCGCGAGATCGAGCCGGCCGCCGGCTGACGACGCGGGGAATGCGTCCGGCGGCCTTCGGGTTGGCCGACGTAAGAGCGTACGAAATTACGGGCGTACCCTGGTGGGCGCCGAAGAATCGAAGTCACAGGGAGCCGGTCGTGTCCGCAGTCGCACCCGACGGACGCAAGATGCTGCGCCTCGAGGTCCGTAACGCCCAGACCCCCATCGAGCGCAAGCCCGAGTGGATCAAGACCCGGGCGAAGATGGGCCCCGAGTACACCAAGATGCAGGCCCTGGTGAAGGGCGAAGGACTGCACACGGTGTGCCAGGAAGCCGGCTGTCCGAACATCTACGAATGCTGGGAGGACCGCGAGGCCACCTTCCTCATCGGTGGCGACCAGTGCACCCGGCGCTGTGACTTCTGCCAGATCGACACGGGCAAGCCCGAGGCCCTGGACCGGGACGAGCCGCGCCGCGTGGGCGAGTCCGTGGTCACGATGGACCTGAACTACGCCACGATCACCGGCGTCGCCCGCGACGACCTGGCGGACGGCGGCGCCTGGCTGTACGCGGAGACCGTGCGCCAGATCCACCAGCAGACGGCGGGCCGCGAGGGCGGCCACACCAAGGTCGAGCTGCTGGCCCCCGACTTCAACGCGGTCCCGGAGCTGCTGGAGGAGGTCTTCGCCTCCCGCCCCGAGGTCTTCGCGCACAACGTCGAGACCGTGCCGCGGATCTTCAAGCGGATCCGCCCCGGTTTCCGTTACGAGCGCTCGCTCGACGTGATCCGGCAGGCCCGCGCCTACGGCCTGGTCACCAAGTCGAACCTGATCCTGGGCATGGGCGAGGAGCGCGAGGAGGTCTCGCAGGCCCTGAAGGAGCTGCACGAGGCCGGCTGCGAGCTCATCACCATCACCCAGTACCTGCGCCCCTCGCCGCGCCACCACCCCGTCGAGCGCTGGGTGAAGCCGGCCGAGTTCGTCGAGCTGGCGAAGGAGGCCGAGGAGATCGGCTTCTCCGGCGTGATGTCCGGCCCGCTGGTCCGGTCCTCGTACCGGGCGGGCCGTCTGTACGGCCAGGCGATGGAGAAGCGCAGCCGAGCCGTAGCGTAGGTTGCGGGTCCGCCCGCGGCACGAGGGCGGGCACGCGGCCGGAGCGGTGGCGAGGCGTAGCCCGACCGGCGGAACGAGAAGCGCGCGACCGCCGTGTGAGGTCACGCACACATACTTACTAACCGGTAACACCGCACAGGCGCGGCCCCTAGGCTCTTTTTTTGCAAAGAGTCCGGCGGGCCGCGTTCGTGTTTGCAACACGTCAATCACATTTGACCGACCGGTCACACCCTGGTAACACCAGTGAGTGACGCTGGAGCCACGCACCGCACACCCCATCGACGTGAGCACCGAGAGAGGGTCCGACATCATGCAGGCCGCGCCAGTCCGCGCCATCGCCATCCCGTCCTTCACCGAAGCCTTCCGCGGGATCGAGTCGCTGCTCATGAGCGGCGCCCGCCGCAACGCCTGGACGGCCGTCCTGGAGGACCGCCGCAGGGCCAAGGACCGGGTCGAAACCGAGCACGTACTCGAGGCCGCGGCGACCCGGACCCCGCAGGCCACGTAAACTTCGGTTTATGGCGAGGAAGTCAAACGCAGAGACTGCTGCGAACCCCGGGCGACTGAAGCAGATCGCCCTGACGTACAAGATGACGCGCAAGGCCGACCCGAAGGTCGGTCTGATCGTCGCGGGCGTGGGAATCGTCACCTTCGGTGTCTTTCTTGCGATCGGCTTCCTGATCGGCCACCCGGTCTACCTGGGCATCCTGGGCTTCCTGGTGGCGTTCCTCGCGATGGCGATCGTCTTCGGGCGACGGGCCGAGCGGGCTGCCTTCGGGCAGATGGAGGGGCAGCCGGGCGCTGCCGCGGCCGTACTGGACAACGTGGGACGGGGCTGGTCGACCACCCCGGCCGTCGCGATGAACCGGAACCAGGACATCGTCCACCGGGCCGTCGGCAAGGCGGGCGTGGTCCTGATCGCCGAGGGCAACCCGAACCGGGTCAAGACGCTGCTCGCGGCCGAGAAGAAGAAGCTGGCCCGGATCATGCCCGACGTTCCGGTCCACGACTTCATCGTCGGCACCGGCGAGGGCGAGGTGCCGCTCAAGAAGGTCCGTACGACGCTGCTGAAGCTGCCGCGCGTCCTGTCCGGCCCGCAGATCACGCAGGTCAACGACAAGCTCCGGGCCATGGGCGACCTCATGAGCAACATGCCCGTGCCGAAGGGCCCGATGCCCAAGGGCATGCGGATGCCGCGCGGCGGGAAGATGCGCTGATCGGCTGATCCGCTTTTCGTATACACCACACACAGGGGCGCCCTCGAAGCCATTGCGGCCGGGGGCGCCCCTGTGTGCGTTCGTCGTTCCGGAGGCGTCCGCTCAGATGCGGACCTGGACCGCGCCGGCCAGCCGGTCGTGCAGTCCGCGCCCGTCCCGGTCCCAGACCAGCGCCGGGATGACCAGGGCCAGCAGCAGCGTGCGGACCACCACGCGGACGATGCCGAGGCGGCCGCCGTTCTGCCCGATCACCCGGAGGCCGAACATCCGCTTGCCAGGGGTGAAGCCCACGGTGCCCACGGTGAGGATGACCAGGGCCACGAACAGCCCCAGTGTCCAGTTGCCCGCGGCGGTCAGGTTCCCGTGCGTGATCAGTCCGTATGCGATCAGCTGGCAGCCGACCCAGTCGATCGCGACGGCGCCGAGCCGGCGCCCGAAACGGGCCACGGAGCCGGGCCCCGACTGGGGCAGGCCCAGCCGCTGACCCGGATAGCCGAAGTCGACGCCCATGTCCTCGGCGGCGGCGCGGGGGCCGGAAAGCCAGGATCCGATTGCTTGCCTGTTGTCCACTCCACCACGGTACCGGTGGGCCTGGACGGGCCCTGGACGGGACCCTGGTTAACTTGTGCGAAACAAATGGGTCATGCTTGGGAAATCCCGTCTGCTTATGGTCGGGTCAGCGTGCGGCACCGCACTGACGCACCACGAGCTATAAAGCCCGTCCCTGCCCCGGGGACCGGGAGTAGGAGGAGTTGGATGTTCAAGAACGCCGACGAAGTGAAGCAGTACATCGAGGAGAACGACGTCAAGTTCGTTGACGTCCGCTTCTGCGACCTGCCTGGTGTGATGCAGCACTTCACCATCCCGGCGCGAGCGTTCGACCCGGCGGAGGAGCTCGCCTTCGACGGATCCTCGATCCGCGGCTTCCAGGCGATCCACGAGTCCGACATGGCGCTGCGCGCCGACATCACCACCGCGCGCCTGGACCCGTTCCGCAAGGACAAGACGCTCAACATCAACTTCTTCATCCACGACCCGATCACGGGCGAGGCCTACAGCCGCGACCCGCGCAACATCGCGAAGAAGGCCGAGGCGTACCTCGCCTCCACCGGCATCGCCGACACCGCGTTCTTCGGCCCCGAGGCCGAGTTCTACGTGTTCGACAGCGTGCGCTTCGCGACCTCCGCGAACGAGGGCTTCTACCACATCGACTCCGAGGCCGGCGCCTGGAACACGGGCTCCGAGGAGAACAACCGTGGTTACAAGGTCCGCTACAAGGGTGGGTACTTCCCCGTAGCCCCGGTCGACCACTTCGCCGACCTGCGCGCCGAGATCTCCCTCGAGCTGGACGCCCAGGGCCTCCAGGTCGAGCGTCAGCACCACGAGGTCGGCACCGGTGGCCAGGCCGAGATCAACTACAAGTTCAACACGCTGCTCGCCGCGGCCGACGACCTGATGCTCTTCAAGTACGTCGTGAAGAACGTCGCCTGGCGCAACGGCAAGACCGCGACGTTCATGCCGAAGCCGATCTTCGGTGACAACGGCTCGGGCATGCACGTGCACCAGTCGCTGTGGGCGAACGGCGACCCGCTGTTCTACGACGAGGCCGGCTACGCGGGCCTCTCGGACACCGCCCGCTACTACATCGGCGGCATCCTCAAGCACGCCCCGTCGCTGCTGGCCTTCACCAACCCGACGGTGAACTCCTACCACCGCCTGGTGCCGGGCTTCGAGGCGCCGGTCAACATGGTGTACTCGCAGCGCAACCGCTCCGCCGCCATGCGCATCCCGATCACGGGCTCGAACCCGAAGGCCAAGCGCGTCGAGTTCCGCGCGCCGGACCCGTCCTCGAACCCGTACCTCGCCTTCTCGGCGCTGCTGCTCGCGGGCCTCGACGGCATCAAGAACAAGATCGAGCCGATGGAGCCGATCGACAAGGACCTCTACGAGCTCTCGCCCGACGAGCACGCGAGCGTCCCGCAGGTCCCGACCAGCCTCGAGGACGTCCTCAAGGCCCTGGAGGAGGACCACGAGTACCTCCTGGCCGGCGGTGTCTTCACCCCCGACCTCATCGAGACCTGGATCGACTACAAGCGCACGCACGAGATCGCCCCGATCCAGCTGCGTCCGCACCCGCACGAGTTCGAGCTCTACTTCGACCTCTAAAAAAATCGGGGATCGTGCCTGATGAAAGGCCCCCCACCGCTCTCCAGGAGAGCGGTGGGGGGCC
>NZ_JBHWBP010000374.1:0-7343 GCF_042735575.1 Streptomyces sp. NPDC059564
TGGTGGGGTCGGTGTTGTGTATACGTGTCAGACGGGCTGAGGCCCCGGGGGCGGGGGGGGCCGCGGGGGTTGTCGGGCGGCCCCCGGCGTTCACCGGGTTAGCGGAGGCCGGACGGAGCGGAGCGGATCGAATCGTTGGGCCGCATGGGTGATCGGCGATAACCCTTGGCGCCGGGGGCAGTTGATCAGGACGTCCCGCCGGGGACAGCTCATGCGACAGAAGGATCTCCACGATGCTCAAGAAGTTCATGGCCACCGCCGCGGTCACCGCCTCCGTACTGGGCACGGGCGCCCTCGCGGCCTCTCCGGCGATGGCGATCGGTAACGACCACGGCGTGAACACGGTCAACGGCAACGGAGCCGCGCAGATCTACGGCAACCAGGAGACCCAGGGCAAGATGAGCCCCCAGCTCAGCGCCGTCCAGGGCTCGCTGAACAAGCTCTGCATCGGCCTGCCCGCGAAGGTCAACGCCCAGTCGATCCTCGCCGCGGTCAACGTCGGCGTCCAGGACATCAACGTCCTGTCCAACCCGCAGAACCAGCAGTGCGCCGAGAACTCGACGCAGGCCAAGGGCGACGAGTCGCTGTCCCACATCGTGGACAACATCCCGATCCTGTCGGGCAACCTCTCCGCCGGCAGCTGATCCAGGCGGTATCCGGAGTACGGCCCACCGGAAACATCTGGTCTAGACCTTGACAGGTCCAGACCAGTTTCGCTTCAGTGGCGGTAGTCGTCGCCCCCCACCCCACGCGACAATTCCCCCCACCACAGGAGCAGTTACGTGATACGAGCCCTCCGCCGCCGCGCCCTCTCCGTCGCCGCGGCCGCCGCCGTGACCCTCGGTCTCGCCGTCGCCCTGCCCGCCTCCCCCGCCGCCGCGGCCCCCGCCTGCGCCGGGGCCTGGGCCTCCTCCGCCGTCTACACGAACGGCATGAACGCCTCGTACAACGGTCACAACTGGCAGGCCAAGTGGTGGACGCAGGGCGAGACGCCCGGCACCACCGGCCAGTGGGGCGTCTGGTCCGACCAGGGCGCCTGCGGCGGCGGGGGCGGCCAGGACCCCGACCCGGGCAACCCGTCCGGATTCGTGGTCAGCGAGGCCCAGTTCAACCAGATGTTCCCGAACCGGAACTCCTTCTACACGTACAACGGCCTGGTCGCGGCGCTGTCCGCGTACCCCGCCTTCGCCACCACCGGGGACGACACCGTCAAGCGGCGCGAGGCGGCCGCCTTCCTCGCGAACGTCTCTCACGAGACGGGCGGACTGGTGTACATAGTGGAACAGAACACCGCGAACTACCCGCACTACTGTGACGCGAGCCAGCCCTACGGCTGTCCCGCGGGCCAGGCCGCCTACTACGGGCGCGGCCCCATCCAGCTCAGCTGGAACTTCAACTACAAGGCGGCGGGCGACGCCCTGGGCATCAACCTCCTCGCCAACCCGTACCTGGTCGAGCAGGACCCGGCGGTCGCCATGAAGACGGCGCTCTGGTACTGGAACACCCAGAACGGCCCGGGCACGATGACCGCCCATGCCGCGATGGTCAACGGGGCGGGCTTCGGGGAGACGATCCGCTCCATCAACGGGTCGCTGGAGTGCAACGGCGGCAACCCGGCCCAGGTGCAGAGCCGGGTGAACGCGTACCAGAGCTTCACCCAGCTGCTGGGCGTCACCCCGGGGAACAACCTCAGCTGCTGAACCGGTCACGACCGTCCGTCCCGGGCCCGGTGGGGCACGCCGCTCAGCGGGCGCGCAGTGCGGTGGCCAGCTGGGCCCGGGAGCGGACGTCGAGCTTCTGGTAGATCCGGGTGAGCCGGGCCTCCACCGTCTTCACGCTGAGGAAGAGCTTCGCGGCGGCCTCCTGGTTGCTGGCTCCGCCGCCGACGAGCAGCGCCAGCCGGGCCTCCGCCTCGGTCAGGGCCGCCGCCCCGGGGTACGGGGCCGCGCCGCTCTCCCCCGGGGTCTGCCGGGCCAGGTCCTGCCACGGTTTGGCCCCGGCCCGCCCGAAGACCTCGGCGGCGGCGTCCAGGGCGGCCCGGGCGGGAGCCCGGCGGCGGCGCCTGCGTTCGACCCGGGCCAGCGCGAGCAGCGTACGGCCCTGCTCCAGGGGCAGCCCGAGAGCCTCGAACCGCTGGGCGGTGCGCGCCAGCAGCATGACGGCCGGCTCCGGCTCGCCCTGCGCGGAGCGGCACAGGGCCCGGGCCCGGTCCAGGGCGGCGACCACGGTGGTCCGCCCGAGGGAGCGGGCCACGAGGGTGACCCGGTCGAGGAGTTCCTGGGCGCGGCCGGGGTCGTCGGCGGCGACCAGGGCCTCGGCGAGTTCCCCGTGCCAGCGCAGCACCGAGGGGTCCACCACCTGCTGGGCCTCCTCGAGCGCGGCCACCCTGCTCAGGGTGGCCACCGCCTTCGCGGCCTCGCCGGTGGCCAGTTCGACGGTGCCGAGCGCGTACAGGCTCCGGGACAGGAAGACCTGGTCGTGTTCCTCCTCGGAGGCCTGGATGCCCCGGCGGGCGTATCCGGTGGCGCGGGCGAAACTGCCGCCGGCGGCCTCGGCGGTCGCGGCGACGTACCAGGCGGGGCCGGGTGACAGGCCCGCCTCGATGGTGAGCTCGAGGGCGCGGCGGGCGTGGGCGGCTCCGGGGCCGCAGCGGCCTCGGCGCAGTTCCACCTCGGTGAGGCTGCGCAGCACTTCGAAGACGTCCTCGGCGGAGCCGGTGCGCTGTACGGCGGGCAGCAGGACGAGGAGCTGGCGGCGGGCGTCGGTGAGCCGGTCGTCGAAGAGGGCGTGGCGGACGGCGAGGTACTGGGGGGCGTTGCGCATGCCGAGGGGGACCTCGGGGGCGGGCAGGGCGAGGGCCTCGGCGAGGATGTCCTCCGCGTCGGGATCCCCGAGGATGCGGCCCATGCGGGCCCGTACGGTCAGGGCCATGGCTTCGGCGACCTGGTCCCCGCCGGCCTTGGCGAGGGTTCCGGCCTCGGCGGCGGCGTCGCGGGAGCGTACGGGGTCGCCGTCGCCGATGTTGTGCTTCCAGGCGATGCGCAGCTGGACGGCGGCCCGCAGGGAGGGGTCCCCGGCGGCGTCGGCCAGGGCGCAGGCGATGGTCTCGTCAAGGTCGGCGAGGGCCTGGCCGGCGGCGTCGATGACGGCGAGGCGGGCGCGGACCCGCTGGGCGGGCGAGGCGTCGCGGGTGAGGACGGCGCGGGTGGCGCGGCGGGCGAGGTCGGCGCGGCCGGCCCAGCCGGCGTCCTCGGCGGCGGCGACGAGCCGGGCGAGTTCCTCCCGGGGCAGGGAGGCGGGGGTGCGTTCGGCCGCGAGCAGCCCGAGTTCGGCGGCGAGGGCGCGCTGGCCCCGGCGGCGGCAGGCGGCGGCCGCGTCGGTGATCTCGGCGGCGAGGCCGGCGTCGGGGGCGTCGACGGCCAGGGCGCGGTGGCGCACGGCCTGGACGGGGTCGTCCACGGCGGCGGCGAGCGCGGCGTGTCCGGCGGCGCGTTCGGGCCAGCCGGCGTCGGCGGCCAGGGCGGTCGGCAGGGCGCCGGCCGTGAAGGCCACGGCGCCGTCCTCCCCTACGGTGACCAGCGCGGCCCGTTCGGCCTCCGCGAGTTCCGCTTCCGCGTCGGGGCGTCCGGCCCGGCGCAGCAGGGCGGTGGTGGGCCGGGCGGCGAGGGCGGCCAGCAGCAGGGTGCGGCGGGCGCGGGCGGGGGCTTCGGCGAGGAGGCGGCGGGCGACTTCGCGGGCCTGCCCTGAGACGGGCAGGGTGTCGGCGTGGTGGGCGCCGCCGCCCGGGCAGCCGCAGGCTTCGGCCAGGGAGTGTCCGAGGGCGAGGGCGAGCCGGGGGTTGCCGCCGCTGGCCTGGTGGATGCGGCCGGCGAGCCGGGCGGGCAGGCCGTGGCGGAGCAGGAGTTCGGCGACCTCGTCGGCGCCGAGCGCGGGGACGCGGACGGCGGGGGTGCCGGGTCCGCAGAGGGGTTCGGCGACGGGGGCGCCGCCCTGGACGCATTCGGCGACGAGGACCCGTACGCGTGGCGGCGTCAGGCGCAGGACGAAGCGGAGCAGATCGGTGCTCTCGGCGTCGAGCCACTGGGCGTTGTCCAGGACGAGGAGGACGGGGCCGGGGGCGGAGAGGGTGCGGAGCACCTCGACGACGGCCAGGCGCAGGGCGACGTGGTCGCGGCCCGCGCCGGGGGCGTCGGCCTCGCGGCGGAGCAGGGCGATGGCGGTGCGCTGGGGTCCGGCGAGCCGTTCGAGGGCGGTACGGGGGACGGAGGCGAGCAGGGCGGCGGCCGAGGCCTCGGGAATCCACTGGTCGGCGGCTTCCGGCGCGAGCCTGAGTACGGTTTCGCCTCGGGCCTCGGCCGCGGCCGCGACGGCCCGCGCCACCTCGGTCTTGCCCGCTCCGGCGGGTCCGGTGAGGACGGCCCGGCCGTGCGTGGTCAGCGCACGGTGGACCGCCTCGATGAGTTCACGGTGTCCGACGTTGGTGTGTCCGACCTCGGTGTCAGCGTGCCCCGTCGCCGCCACGCACAGCCACCAGCCTTTCGCGCCCCTGTGCCCTTCCTGTGAAACGCGACAATACGAGGTCGGCCGCCGGACGGACCCTGATTGTGACGCAGAATTCAGTCAGGCGACCGGAAAGCACGACGGACCTGTCGGTACGGGAGGTACCGACAGGTCCGTGCGCTGGGGATGGTCCGTACTATCGGCCCGTCAGGGGGGAGTTGGGGGGCTCCCCGGGGGCCCGGACCGGTCGGGGGCCGACGGTCAGAAGCCGAGGCTCCAGGAGTCGATCTTGCCGGTGTCGCCGCCCGCGTTGTCGTTCACCCGCAGCTTCCAGGTGCCGTTCGCGACCTCCGAGGAGGCGTCGACGGTGTACGTCTGGTTGATGTTGTCGGTGCTGCCGCCGGCCCGGTTGTGGACCGTGTACACGGTGCCGTCGGGGGCGACCAGGTCGACCTTCAGGTCACCGATGTAGGTGTGCGCGATGTTCACGCCCACCTTGAGGGCGGCCGGCGCGTTGCCGTTCACACCGGAGACGGTGATCGGGCTCTCCACGGTGGCGTTGTCGGCGATCGCGAAGTCCGCGGTGTTCTCGAACGACGGGGTGGTCGGCGTGGAGGTCACGGCGGTCACGGCGGCGGCCGCGTCGGCGAGACCGGTGCCGCAGCCACCGGTGCAGGTGCCGGCGAGCGGGCGGGCGCTGGTCTTGATGGCCGACTCGACCTGCGCCGGGGTGAGGGACGGCTTGGCGGCGACGAGGAGCGCGGCGAGGCCGGCGACGTGCGGGGCGGCCATGCTGGTGCCCTGGTAGGGCTTGTAGATCTCGGCGCCGGGGGTGGTGGTGCCGGCGTTCAGCGAGGAGAGGATGCCGTTCTCGGGGGTGGTGACGGTGCCGGGCGTGTCGGTGGCGCGGCGGGTCTCACCGCCCGGGGCGGCGACGTCGATGATCGAGCCGAAGTTGGAGTAGAAGGAGCGGTCGCCGGTGCGGTTGGTGGCGGCGACGTTGATCACGTTGTTGCAGCTGGCGGGGGTGAACCCGGCCGCGTCCGCGTTGCTGTTGCCGGCGGCGACCACGACGGTGGTGCCGCGGCCGACGGCCGCGTTGATGGCGTTCTGGTAGCTGGTGGTGCAGGCGCCGGAGCCGCCGAGGCTCATGTTGATGACCTTGGCGGGGGTGGCGTTCGCCGGGACGCCGGCGACGGAGCCGCCCGAGGCCCAGGTGATGGCGTCGACGATGTCCGAGGTGGCGCCGCCGCACTTGCCGAGCACGCGGACCGGCTGGATCTTCGCGTTGTACGCGATGCCCGCGACGCCCTTGCCGTTGTTCGTGGCGGCGGCGATGGTGCCGGCGACGTGGGTGCCGTGCCAGGAGGAGTCACTGGCCTTGGAGCCGGTGCCGCACTCGCCCGCCGCGCTCCAGTCGCCCTGGTCGGCGGGGTTGTTGTCGCGGCCGTTGCCGTCGCGGGCGGCGGAGCTGGTGGAGATGAAGTCGTAGCCCGCGACGATGTTGGGGGCCACGTCGGAGTGGGCGACGTAGCCGGTGTCGATCACGGCGACGGTGACGCCGGAGCCGGTGGTCTTGTCCCAGGCGGCGGGCACGTTCATGCCGGCGGTGGGCTCGAAGAGGTCCCACTGCTTGGCGTACTCGGTGTCGTCGGGGGTGCTCATCGCGTAGGCACGGGAGTCGGGCTCCACGTAGGCGACGTCGGGGTCGGCGCGGAACTGGGCCATCACGCCGGCCGCCTCGGAGGGGGCGACGGCTCCGCCGAGGCTGACGAGGGCGGCTCCGGTGCCGAGGCGGCGGTCGAACTTCGCCTGCTTCCCGGCCTTCTTGCCCTTGGCGGCCGCGTCGTCGGCGGCGGCGGTGTTGGAACTGGCCTCGGAGGCCGAGGACTTGTATCCGACGATGAGGTTCTCTACCGGGGCGGCGGCGGGCGAGGAGGGCGCCGCGGCGGCCGGGAGGGTGCCGGCCGGGTCGTTCGCGGCGGTCACGGCCACGGAGGCGGTGGCGGAGCCCGCGAGGAGGGTGACGGACATGGCCACCACGGATATGAGCCGACGTCTGGATGCGTGCACGGTGTTCCCCTTCGGGGGCCGTTTCCGGGCAGGCCGGAGCGGCCGGTCGGTGCAGTGTGGGAGGTGATCGGCGGCCGCGGGACCGGGGTGCGGGCTGGTCAGACCCGCTCCGGCCGCCGCCGCGCGCCTCGTTGCCCGGCCGCGACGGCGGGGCTGGGCAACGGCGTACCGGCGATCCGCGCGCCCGCGTACGGCTTCACACCATGTGGGGTTGGTGCGGGGCAGTCCGGGGTGCGGAAGATCGCCGGTGGGCAGACAGTAGGCAACGCGGGGATGAACCCGATACGGGGAAAACCCTTGTCCGGACCCTGCGGGACCCTGCCGGACCCTCCGGAACCCTCCGGGACGCCGCCGCTCCCGCTCTCCTCCCTCGCCCCCGCGCCCGCGCTACCTCGGGTTGAGCTTGCGGAAGTAGGTCCAGCTGGTCTCGTTCGGTTCGCTCCACTTCTCGGGGGCGTGGGCGAACTCGGGGTGGTGCTCGGCGATGTACGCGCGGGTGCGCTCGGGGACCTCGGCGTAGGAGCCGAGCTTCACGCCCCGGCAGTGGAAGGTCAGGCCGCCGGGGCGCTGCCCCTGCTCCATCCAGGGCAGCCACGGCGACTGGCGGGTCCAGGACATGGTGGCGGGCACGCTCGGGGCGTCACCGGCGAGGGCGGCGGCGGGGGTGAAGAACTGGAAGAGCTCCAGGGCGCGGTAGGTGTCGTCGGCGGAGTTCCGCGGGTAGTCCGCGACGGGCAGCGGCGAGGGGTAGGAGAGGGGGATCTGCAGGC
>NZ_JBHWBP010000375.1:0-7315 GCF_042735575.1 Streptomyces sp. NPDC059564
GTACCCCTGGTCGATCAGGGCGTCGGTGTCGAGTTCCCCGACGCAGTCGTCCATGTCCGGCTGCCGCTCGGAAGGCTCGTCCTCGGGCTGGGGCTGGTAGACGTCGTCGCCGCGGGCTCCGGAGTCGCTCATGAGCACGTCCTCTCCTCGTGGCAGCGCCGGTCCGGGACGCGCTGCGCGCTCTCTTGGCGTCTCCCCAGGAATGCGCGGATCACGCTGCGCGGCGGAGGCCGGCGCCCGCACGGCCGATCGGGCCGGCCCCGTGTGCGGGGGCCGGCCCGGTCGGGCGTGGACGGCTACTTCTTCTTGCGGAGGTTCTCGGCGGCGGTGCGGGCGCGTTCGTCCATCTCGGACATGGCCTCCTTCGCCTCGCCCTTGGCCTGGTCCATCTTGCCCTTGTCAGCCATCGTGAACTCCTTTGACGAATCGGATGATCCAACGGAAGCCAAACTAGGCGAAAACCTCCCGTACCGCTCGGCGGGATGAGCGGGATGAGAGAGGGCGGGTACCGGCCCGCGAACGGGGCAGGCGCCCATGGGGGACCGATCCGGCCACCACGCGAGAGAGGAACCGTCATGACCCGTTCCACACCACGGACCTCCGCAACGGTGCTCCGTCCGCTCGCCACCCCCGTGCCCGTGGGCTTCCTGGGGCTCGCCGTGGGCGCTCTCGTCGTCGCCGGGCTCCAGCTCGACTGGATTGGGCCGTACGAGCGCCACGCGGTGGCCCTGGTACTGCTCGCCTTCGCGTTCCCGCTCCAGCTCATCGCCGCGCTCCTCGGCTTCCGCGCCCGCGACTCGGCCTTCGCCACCGCCATGGCCGTGCTGGCCATGGCCTGGCTCGTCGAGGCCGGACTCCTCTCGGCCGGACGCGCCCCGGGCGGCCGCCACACGCTGGGCCTGTTCCTCGTCGCCGCGGCCGTGGCCCTGCTCGTGCCCCTCGCCGCGTCCGGCAGGGACAAACTCGCCGCCTCGGCGGTCATCGGCTGCGCGGCGCTGCGCCTGGCCCTCGACGGAATCCACCGGCTCGCCGGGGGCGCGGCCTGGGAGACCGCGGCCGGGGCGGCGGGGCTGCTCCTCACCGTTCTGGCGCTCTACGCCGCCGCGGCCTTCGCGCTGGAGGACACCCGGGGACGTCCCGTCCTGCCCCTGGGCCGTCATGGATCGGGCGCCGAGGAAATGGAGGAAGGGGCCGAGCCCGGGATCCGCTCCCTGCTCTGACCCCGGGCAGCCGGCCGTACGTGCCGTGCCGTGATTGGCCTGCGCGTCGCGGGGTATGCGATCCGCTACCGGCACGTACGCGCACGCGCTCACAGATGCCCCGGGAGGCGGTTCCATGATCCAGGTCACCATTCCGCTGGTCCCGGGCGGCCACAGCGGCCCGCTGATCCCCGCCGACCAGGTCACCGCGCTGCTGCGCACGATCGCCGTGGACTGGGTGCGCTCGGCGGACGCCGGCGATCCGGCGGTCGACCGTCAGACCGTGGACAGCCTGGCCGGCGTCCTGGACGAACTCGCCGACAGCATCGACGTGGAGTGCATCGCCTTCGCGTCGGCGCCGGAGGGCCTGGGACCGGACGGGGAGTGACTCCCGCACGGCCTGGGCGGGGGGCTCATGTCCCCGTCCGTGTCAGCGGCCCGGTGACCAGAGGGCGATCAGCCGGCCCGCGCCGGGCGTCAGGGCCTCCCAGCCTCCCGGAAGGTCGATCACCGCGACGCCCGACGTCCGCAGGCCCGCCCTGAGCTCCTCCAGCAGCTCCGGCGGGCCGGACCCGCACAGGGAGGCGGCCAGGTCGTGGATGCCGGGATTGTGGCCGACCAGCGCCACGCATCCGAGGCCCGCCGCCCGCTCCGCCAATACGGTGACCAGCGCGTTCGGCGCCGCGCCGTAGAGCCGCTCGTCGTACACGGCGGACGGTGGCTCCGCCAGCGCCGGGGCCAGCATCTGCCAGGTCTGCCGGGTGCGGCGCGCCGGGGAGCACAGGGCCAGGCCGGGCGTGAAGCCGGACTCCGCCAGCCAGCGGCCCGCCCGGGGCGCGTCGGTCCTGCCGCGCTCGCTCAGGGGGCGGTCGACGTCCTGGGCCGGATCCTCCTTCGGCACGGCCTTCGCGTGCCGCACCAGCAGCAGGCGGCACCCGGCGGCCCCTCCGGAGGCCGAGGACGTCGTGTGTGGGGCGGGGCCCGAGGACATGGCCGCCTCCTTCGCCGCGGGGTCGGGGTACACGGTCATGGTGCGGTGAGTCCGGGAAGTACGCACCCTCACGCCCGGAGACGCGCACGGACTAGGCTCCGCAGGATGGAACGCGCAGAGGTACTCAAGCGGGTGATCGGCATCCTCACCGAAGCCCAGAACATCCGCCGGGCCGTCGAATCCGGCCAGGACGACGACGGCTACGGCGACGCCGACGACGACGGCCCCGCCGCCACGGCCGGTGTCGCCACGACGCTCCTGAACGAAATGCTGCCGTCGATCAGCGTGCCGTCCGACGCGTCTCCGCAACAGGTGGCGGCCCTGGTGGCCGAAGCACTCGGTCCGGCCCTGCACACGATGGTCTCCGGTTTCAGCCTGGCGTTCACCAGCCTCGCCATCGCGCACGACAACGGCCGCACGGACATCACCTCGATCGAGGTCCTCCAGGAACTCGCCCTCGAAATCGAGGCGGGCACCTACGACGAAGGGGCGTAGCGGCACACTCCGGCTTCCTCCCGCCGATGTGGCCGAGGGACCGTACGGGCAACGGCCGATTTCGCTCCAGCCCTTTCCCTCGTGGCCCCCGAGGTGTTTCGCTTGACGGGCAGCCCTCGGGTAGCACTCGAAGGAGCGTCGATGCCCGTACGTATCGGAGCCGTCTCAGCGACGGCGCGCGTCCTCCACTGCGAGGGCGAGTTCGACCTCTACTCCGTGGCCGCGCTCCTGGAGGCGGCCGGCGCCTCCTCCGCGGGAACGGGTCCCTCGCGGCTCGTCATCGACGTGAGCGCGGTCGGCTTCGCGGACTCGGCCTTCCTCAACTGCCTGCTGTGGCTGCGGCGCACCACCCCGTGCCTGGTGCTCGCGGGTACCCTCCCGAAGCAGCTGCGACGGCTCCTCGAGATCACGGAAACGCTGCCCCTGTTCACCTACGCGCCGGACGTCGAAGCCGCCGGCCCATGACGCCGGCCCCTGACGCCGGGGCCGTACGGAGGCCGCCGACGGAATCTTCGGCCGAGTCGCCACCCGCCGACGCCGTATCGGCGGCTCGCGCCACTAGCCTGACGGCATGGGTCACGAGGACAACGGCGGCATCGCCCCCTGGCCTGAGCAGCCCGACACCGGCGCCCCCGCGACCGCCGCCGAGGCCGCCGCCCGGCTGAAGGAGCGGCTGTACGCGACCATCACCATGATCTCCGTGGTGATCGGCCTGGCCGTGTCGGAGCACGCCGATGCCGTCGGCACCGCCGCCACGGTGCTGACCACCGCCGTCGGGCTGTGGCTGGCGAGCCTCGTCGCCGACCAGCAGGCCCACCGCGTGGTCCACGGCCGGCTCGCCACCGGCGCTGAGTTGCGGCGCATGCTGTGGATCGGCAGCCCCCTGCTGCTGTCCGCCGTCGCCCCGCTGATCCTGATCGGCTCGGCCGCCCTCGGCGTGATGGGCCTGCCGACCGCCCTGTACGCCGCCGCGGGGGTGAGCGTCGCCAGCCTGTTCGGGTGGGGGTGGTACGGCGGCGTCCGCATGGGCACCGGTCCGGCCCTCGCCCTGCTGGCCGGTGCCCTCGACGCGGCGATCGGCCTGGCCGTGGCCCTGGTCAAGACCGCCGCGGGCCATTGATCCCCCCTCCGGCTCCGGTGATCGATACGGAATCATTCGCCATCCACCGAAGTAATCGGGCATCCTGAACCCATGAACGACTTGCCTCCCGCGACGCCGGCCGACGCCCCGGCCCCCGCGGCCCGCCTGGCGGCCCTCGCCGCGGCCCTCGCCGACGAGACGCGCGCCGCGATCTGCATGACCCTGCTGGAGGGCCGCGCCTGGACCGCCGGCGAACTGGCCCGGATCACGTCCGTGGCACCCTCCACCGTCAGCGGCCACCTGACCCGGCTGCTCGACGCGGGCATCTGCGTCACCGAGCGGCAGGGCCGGCACAGTTACGTGCGCATCGCCGACGCCGCGACCGCCCGCCTGATCGACGCACTCGCCTCGTACGCGATTCCGGACCGGGACGCGGCGCACACCGTCCCGGTGGTGACCGCGCCGGATCCGCTCGCGCGCGCGCGAACCTGCTACGACCACTTCGCGGGGCGGTTCGGCATGGCCGTGACCGACGCGATGGAACGGCGCGGACTGCTGCGCACGGAAGGCGTGTTCGAGCTGACGGAGGACGGCCGGGCCTGGTGCGCCGAGGCCGGTGTCAGCCTCGCCGGCCCGGGCGCGGGGCGCAGACCGCTGGTGAGTTCCTGCCTGGACTGGACCGAGCGGCGCCGGCACCTGGGCGGCCTCGCCGGGGCGCGGCTGTGCGCGCGGGCGCTGGACGGGCGGTGGGTGGTGCGACCGGCGGGCGGCGGCCGGGGGCTGGAGGTCACGGCGGCCGGGGAGCAGGCCCTGGGCGAGCTCCTGGGGATCACACCCGAGGCGTGGAGCTGAACCCGGATCCAGAATCAACATTTTGGTCGACACCGAAATGTTCACCCCGTAGGGTGGACTGATGACGTTCCGTTCCCGCCCCCTCCCGCCCGGCGTCCTCACGGTCGGCGCCGTCTCCTTCACCGTGTTCGCCTGGGCCTCCGCCTTCGTCTCCATCCGCAGTGCGGGCGCGGCCTACTCACCCGGCGCGCTGGCCCTCGGCAGGCTGCTGGCCGCCTCCGTGGTGCTCGCCGTCCTGCTCCTCGTACGCCGCCAAGGCCTGCCGCCCCGCGAGGCTCGGCGCGGCATCCTGCTGTCCGGCGTGGTGTGGTTCTGCGGCTACACGGTCGCGCTGAACTGGGGTGAGCGGCTGGTCGACGCGGGTACCGCGTCCCTGCTCGTGAACACCGGGCCGATCCTCATGGCGCTCCTCGCGGCCCGCCTCCTCGGCGAGGCGCTGCCGCCGCGGCTGTTGGCGGGCATGGGAGTCTCCTTCGCCGGAGCGGTGGTCGTGGGCCTGTCCATGTCGTCCGGGGACGGCGGCTCCACCTCGGTGCTCGGGGTCGTACTCTGCCTGCTCGCGGCGGTCGCCTACGCCACCGGCGTCATCTCCCAGAAGCCCGCGCTCTCGTACGGGACCCCCCTGCAGATCACCGCGTACAGCTGCCTGACGGGAACCGTGGCCTGTCTGCCCTTCGCGGGGCAGCTGCTCTCCGAACTGCCGAAGGCGCCGGCCTCCGCGACCCTGAACATGGTCTACCTGGGCGTGGTACCGACCGCCCTCGCCTTCACCACGTGGACCTACGCCCTGGCCCGCATGCCCGCCGGCAAGCTGGGCGCGACCACGTACGCCGTCCCGGCCATCGTCGTCCTGCTCAGCTGGGCCCTCCTGGGCGAGGTACCGGCCTGGCTGACCCTCCTCGGCGGCGTCCTCTGCCTGGCCGGAGTGGCGGTGTCCCGGTACGCGCCGCGCACGCCGCGCACTCCCGTCGGCGACGGCGGGGCGGGCGCGGGCAGCCCCGTGACCGAATCACCCTCTCCCGCACACCATTCCCCTGCGCACACTTCTCCTTCTCGCACTTCTCTTTCTCACACTGCCTCTCACGAAAGGCACCCCTCATGAGGATCCTCACGGTCGGGGCGGGCGCCGTCGGCGGCTTCTTCGGCGCCCGGCTCGTCACGGCGGGCCAGGACGTCTCCTTCCTGGTCCGGCCGGCCCGGGCGAAGGCACTCGAAGCCCGCGGCCTGCGCGTCGAGGGGCAAGGGGAGAAGCTCCGCCTCACGCCGCGTCTGGTGACGGCCGACGCTCCGGGCGGGCCGTACGACCTGGTCCTGCTCTCCGTGAAGGCGACCGCCCTGCGCTCCGCCCTGGCGGACATCGCGCCCGCCGTCGGCCCGGACACGGCCGTCATCCCCCTGCTCAACGGGGTGGCCCACCTCGACCGGCTCGTCGCGCACCTCGGTGCCGAGGCGGTCCTCGGCGGGGTCGCGAAGGTGGTCACCACCTTGAACGCGGAGGGCGACATCGTCCGCATGGCTCCGCCCACCGTCATCCTGACCGGCGAGACCGACGCCCGCCCCTCCGCCCGCGTGGACACGATCCGCACCGTCCTGGCCGACGCGGGCATCGACTCACCGGCGACCGAGGACATCGTCGCGGCCATGTGGCACAAGTGGGTCTTCATCTCCACGCTGGTCGCCCTCACCTGCCTGATGCGCGGCACGGTCGGGGAGGTCAACGCCGTTCCCGGCGGCGCGGAGCTGGGGCCGGCCCTGCTCGCCGAAGCCGCGGCGGTGGCGCGGGCCGCCGGCCACCCGGTGCCCGAGGCCGAACTCGCCTTCACCACGGCGACCGTCACGACCCCCGGCTCGCCCCTCACCCCGTCCCTCTACCGGGACCTCGTCGCCGGTGCCCCCACGGAGGCCGACCACGTCCTGACCGACCTCACCGTGCGCGCCCGCGGGCTGGGGGTGGCCACTCCCCTGCTGGACCTCGCCGCCCTCCACCTCCGCGTCCACGAACACCGCCTCGCCGCGGCCCGCTCCGTCTGACAGCCGCCGTACACCCTCACCCGGATGCCCGGCCGGCCGGGCATCCGGGCATCCGGGCCTGCCCAGGGGTGACGGCCGACGGGCGCGAGCGGCCGGGCACGGCTCCGAACAGGTGACGCGAGGCGTCGCGCGGCGGGTCGTGGGGCGGTTCGGCGGGAGGGCGTCAGGCTGGCCACTGCCGACGAGTTCCGTCCGCCGTACGCAAAGGAGCAGGCTGTGCTGGAACGAAAGAGCCGGAAGAACGCGACCGACATCACCTTCGTGCTGCCGGAGGACGTTCCGCCGGGGCCCGTCAGCGTGGTGGGTACGTTCAACGACTGGTGCCCCGGCACCCACGTCCTGGAATCGCGGCCCGACGGAAAGCGGGCGGTGACCGTGGCCCTGCCCGCCAAGACCAGCCACAACTTCCGGTACCTCGCCGCGGGCGACTACTGGTTCAACGACGAGGGAGCCGACGGGCACGAGGGCCCGAACAGCCGGCTGGACACCTGATCCGGCCCACGACGGCATCGTGGACGCTGCCCACCGGGCCTTCGCCGGGCAGCTCGACGGCGGCCACGGCCGCGGCGCACACCGGGTGTGTGCCGCAGCCGTGGCGCGTAGGGGCGGCCCGCCAGGGGTCAGGGCAGGTTGACCACCCGGTGCGAGGCGATGTTGTGGTAGATA
>NZ_JBHWBP010000376.1:0-7307 GCF_042735575.1 Streptomyces sp. NPDC059564
CGGGGCTTGATTTGGGCCGTTGCCGTCGCCGGGCGGCGCGGGAATTCGGGTGCGGAGCCTCGGCTCGGGCTGGTATGCCGTAGCGCATGGAATCACTGACGACCCCGCGCCTCGTTCTGCTGCCGCTCGGCCCCGAGCGGGCGCGGCGGCTCGTGGACGGGGTGGTCGGGCCCGGTGAGCGGGGGGCGGACGGGTATCCCGATGCCGGGGACCGGGCCGGGGCCGAGCGGTACCTGCGGGTGCTGGCCGGGAGCGGGGATCCCGCGCCGTACGGGGCGTACGAGATCCAGCGCCGCGCCGACGGGCTGCTGATCGGCGGCGCCGGCTTCCACGGCCCTCCCGGCGCCGACGGCCGGGTCACGGTCGGCTACGGGCTGGTCCCCGCCGCCCGGGGCCACGGCTACGCCACCGAGGCGCTGCGCGCGCTGCTGGAGCACGCCCGGCGGCACGGGGCGGCCGGGGTGGCGGGCGACACCGACCGGGAGAACACCGGCTCGCAGCGGGTCATGGCGGCGGCCGGGATGCGGCCCGTGGGGGAGGACGCCCGGCTGCGGTACTACGCGGTGACCTGGGCGGCGGCGGAGAGCAGCTGAGCCGTGGTCACCACGCGGGCGAAGCCGCCGCCCTGGAGGTTGACGGCGGTGGCGGCGGCCAGTTCGTCGGCGGTCAGGGACAGGCCCGCCGGGCCGGCGAGGTCGAAGGTGTGGGTGGCGTCGAGGGGGACGAGGACGTCGTAGCCGAGGTTCCCCGCCATCCGGGCGGTGGTCTCGACGCACATGTTGGTCTGGATCCCGGCGACGACGAGCTGGCCGATGCCCCGGGCGGTGAGCCAGGCGGCCAGGTCGGGCGTTCCGTAGAAGGCCGAGTTCACGGTCTTGGTGATCAGCGGGGCGTCGTGGCGGCGCTCCTCGACGAAGTCCTTGAGGGCGTGTCCGGGCTGGTCCGGGGCGAGGACGGAGCCGGGGCGCGAGGCGTGCTGGACGAGGACGACGGGGCGGCCCGACTCCCGCCAGGCGTCCATCAGCGCGGCGATGTTCTCCTCGGCGGCCGGGTTGTTGCGCGGGCCCCAGTAGGAGGGGTCGTCGAAGCCCTTCTGGACGTCGATGACGAGCAGGGCACTGTCGGGGGCGATCTCGATCGCGGTCTCGTTCACGGCTCCATCGTGGCCGCCGCGCGGGGCCCGTCCCAGCGGCTGCGGTGACCCCGATCGATGGGATCCTGCCAGGCTGGCAGTCTCATCGGTTCGGGTTCTGGCAGAGTTGCCGCATGCACCGCGTCGCCGTCGTCGCCCAGCCGGGGATCCGCAGCTTCGACCTCGCCGTCATCACCGAGGTCTGGGGCCCGGACCGCAGCCGCAGCGGGGTACCGCCCTTCGAACTGCACCGCTGCGCCCTGGACACCGGCCCGATCGCGCTGCCCGGCGGGCTCACCCTCGCCCCCGACCGGGACCTCGACTGGCTCAGCGTCGCCGACCTGATCGTCGTACCGGCCCTGGCCGAGCCCTCCGACCCGACGCCCGAACCCGTACTGGCCGCGCTGCGGGCGGCGCACGCCCGGGGGGTGCCGGTGGCCGCCCTGTGCGCGGGGGCGTTCGTCCTGGCCGAGGCCGGGCTGCTCGACGGGCGCCGCGCGGTCACCCACTGGTGGCTCGCCCCGCAGCTCGCCGCCCGCTACCCCGCGGTGCTGGTCGAGGAGGCCCCGCTCTACGTGGAGGACGGCGGGCTGTGGACCTCCGCCGGGGTGGCCTCCGGGATCGATCTGTGCCTGCACCTGGTGCGCGAGGCCCACGGGGCGGAGGCCGCCGCCGCCATCGCCCGTTCGATGGTCACCGGCCCCTTCCGCACCGGGGACCACGCCCAGTACCTGGACCGGCCCACCCCGGTGGCCGACCGGACCGCCGAGGCGCTGGCCGCCGTACGGGAGCAGGCGCTGCGCCGGCTGCACGAACCGCTGGACGTGGCCACGCTGGCCCGGTGGGCGGGCATGTCCCCGCGCTCCTTCGCCCGGCACTTCGCCGCGGCCACCGGCACCACGCCCCACAGATGGCTGCTGGGCCACCGCCTGGACGCGGCCCGCAAGCTCCTGGAACGCACCGACCACCCGGTCCCCGAGGTGGCCCGGCGGGCCGGGTTCGCCAGCGAGGTCACCTTCCGCCAGCACTTCGGCGCGCACGTCGGCGTGAGCCCGCGCGCGTACCGTGCGGCGGCCTGCGCCGCATCCGCCGCCGCCCCCGGGAGCGGCGACAGTGTTAGAAAGGGCTCATGACCGGACGTTCGGGTCGAAGTGGGGAAGCGCGGCCGGTGAGCCTGCTCGCGCGCCTTTCCCTGGCCCGGCGCAGTCTCGCCGGTCAGGTCTTCGCGCTGCAGGCGGTCATCGTGCTGGTGCTGATCACCGCCGCCACCCTGGCGCTGGTCTTCCAGGCCCGCTACGACAGCCAGCAGGACGCCCGCCACCGCTCGCTGGCCACCGCCGAGGCCTTCGCCCACTCCCCCGGCCTGGCCGCCGCCCTGGCCTCCCCCGACCCGACCGCGGCCCTGCAGGCCCGGGCCGAGGGCGCCCGCCGGGCCTCGGGCGTCGACTTCGTCGCCGTCATGGCCAAGGACGGCCTGCGCTACACCGACTCCCGGCCCGAGCTGATCGGCAAGCGTGCCACCGGCGACCTGGCCCGCGCGGTGGAGGGCCATTCCTTCACGGAGGTCTTCACGGGCCAGCCCGGTGACGCCGTCCGCGCCGTGGTACCCGTACGCGACGACCGGGGCGCCGTCGTCGGGCTGGTCGCCACCGGCATCGAGGTGCAGAACGTCGGGCAGGCACTGGCCGGCCAGCTGCCGCTGCTGCTCGGCGCGGCCGCCGGGGCCCTGCTGGTGGGCACCGGCTGCGCGGCGCTCGTCAGCCGGCGGCTGCGGCGCCAGACCCGGGGCCTGGGCGCCAGCGAGATGGCCCGGATGAACGAACACCACGAGGCGGTGCTGCACGCGGTGCGCGAGGGCGTGCTCATCGTCGGCGCCGACCACCGGCTGCTGCTCGCCAACGACGAGGCCCGGCGGCTGCTGGACCTGCCGCCGGACGCCGAGCAGCGCCACGTCGGCGACCTCGGCCTCGATCCGCGCACCACCGGGCTGCTGCTCTCCGGCCGGGTCGCCACCGACGAGGTCCACCTCGCGGGCGACCGGCTCCTGGCCGTCAACGTACGGCCCACCGATCCCTCCGGCGGCCGGCCCTCGGGCTCCGTCATGACCCTGCGCGACACCACAGAGCTCGCGGCGCTCTCCGGCCGCGCCGAGGTGGCCCGGGAGCGGCTCCAGATGCTCTACGACGCCGGGGGGCGGATCGGGACCACCCTGGACGTGGTGCGCACCGCCGAGGAGCTGTCGGAGGTGGCCGTCCCGCGGTTCGCGGACTTCGTCACCGTCGAGCTGCTGGAGCCGGTGCTGCGCGGGGACGAGCCCTCCTCGGCCGCCGGGGTGCACACGGAGATGCGCCGGGCGGCCATGACGGGGGTGCGCAGCGACCAGCCGCTCCAGCCGGTCGGGGACGTCATCCGGTTCGTGGTGCCGACGGCTCCGATGGCGGCGGCCCTGGCCGCCGGGCACGCGGTGCTCGCGCCGGACCTGAACGCGGCGATGGGCTGGCGGGCGCAGGACGCGGAGGGCACCCGGGTCGCCCTGGGCTACGGACTCCACTCGCTGATCTCCGTACCGCTGCAGGCGCGGGGCGTGGTCCTGGGCATGGCCAACTTCTGGCGGGCCGCCGACACCCCCGAGGCGTTCGACGAGGAGGACCTGTCCTTCGCCGAGGAGCTGGGGGCCCGCGCGGCCGTCTCCATCGACAACGCCCGCCGCTTCACCCGGGAGCACGCCACCGCCGTGACGCTCCAGCGCAGTCTGCTGCCGCGGGTGCTGCCGGACCTGAGCGCGGTGGACGTCGCCTTCCGGTACCTCCCCGCGAAGGCCGGGGTGGGCGGGGACTGGTTCGACGTGATCCCGCTGCCGGGGGCCCGGGTGGCGCTGGTGGTGGGTGACGTGGTCGGGCACGGGGTGCACGCGGCGGCCACGATGGGCCGGCTGCGCACCGCCGTGCACAACTTCTCGACCCTGGACATGCCGCCCGACGAGCTGCTGGGGCACCTGGACGAGCTGATCGACCGGATCGACCAGCTGGAGAGCGGCGAGCCCGGCACCGGGGACGCCGAGGACCAGGAGGTGGAGGAGACCGCCGGGATCACCGGCGCCACCTGCCTGTACGCCATCTACGACCCGGCCTCCGGGCAGTGCACGATGGCCAGCGCCGGACACCCCGGACCGGCGCTGGTGCACCCGGACGGGCGGGTGGAGTTCCCCGAACTGCCGACCGGGCTCCCCCTCGGGGTGGGCGGCATGCCCTTCGAGGCGGCCGGGCTGCGGCTGCCCGAGGGGAGCAGGCTGGTGCTGTTCACCGACGGGCTGCTGGAGGACCGCGACCGGGATTTCGACACCGGGCAGCTGCTGCTCGGCGAGACCCTGTCACGGCCCGGCCGCAGCCCCGACCAGGCCTGCGCGGACGTCCTGGCGGCGCTGCTGTTCCCGGCGCCGAGCGACGACATCGCGCTGCTGATCGCCGACACCCGGCGGCTGGACCCGTCCCGGATCGCGGAGTGGGACGTGCCCGGCGATCCGGTGGCCGTCTCCCGGGTGCGCCGGGAGGCCGCGGCGCAGCTGGCCGTGTGGGGGCTGGAGGAGGTCTCCTTCGCCGCCGGGCTGGTGCTGAGCGAGCTGATCACCAACGCCATCCGGTACGGGAACGCGCCGATCCGGGTCCGGCTGCTGCTCGACCGGAACCTGATCTGCGAGGTCTCCGACGGCAGCAGCACCTCCCCGCACCTGCGGTACGCCGCCACGACCGACGAAGGCGGCCGCGGGCTGTTCCTCGTGGCGCAGTACGCCGAACGGTGGGGGACGCGCTACGCGGAGCGCGGCAAGGTCATCTGGGCGGAGCTGTCGCGGGCCGGGGGCGGCGAGCCGTCGGTGCCGCTGGCGCTGGACCTGGACGCGCTGGAGGACCTGGCCTGGTAGCCGCCCCCGGTGGGGCGGCCCGGGCGGGGTCAGAGGGGGCGGGTACGGGCCAGCAGGACGGCCACGTCGTCCTGGGGGGCGGCGGGGAGCAGGGCGGTCAGGATGCCCGAGCAGAGCTCTTCCAGCGGCTGTGCGGCCTGCCGCAGCGCCCGCGCGAGGCGTTCCATGCCCTGGTCGAGGTCCTGGTCTCGGGCTTCGATCAGCCCGTCGGTGTAGAGGGCGAGCAGGCTGCCGGGCGGCAGGGGGACCTCCTCGGTGCGGAAGTCCCGGCCGCCCGTGCCCAGCGGGGTTCCGGGCGGGCCGTCGAGGAAGGTGACGGTGCCGTCGGCGGAGGCCACGGCGGGCGGCGGGTGCCCGGCGCGGGCGATGACGAAGCCGCCGGTCGCCGGGTCGTGGACGGCGTAGGCGCAGGTGGCCATCTCGTCCTCGCCAAGGTCGGCGACGACGTCGTCGAGGGAGCCGAGCAGCCGGTCGGGCGGTACGTCGTGGCGGGCGAGGGTGCGCACGGCGGTGCGCAGCTGGCCCATGACGGCGGCCGCGTGGATGCCGTGCCCCATGACGTCGCCGATGACCAGGCCGGTGCGGCCGCGCGGCAGCTGGATGACGTCGAACCAGTCGCCGCCGACGTCGTGGTCGCTGGCGGGCAGGTAGCGGCCGGTGAGTTCGAGGCCGGGGACCTCGGGGAGGGCGCTGTTGCTGAGGCTGCGCTGGAGGGTGAGGGCGGCCCGCCGCTGGGTGGTGTACATGCGGGCGTTGTCGATGTTGAGGGCGGCGCGGGCGACGAGTTCGTCGACGAGTACGCAGTCCTGGTCGTCGAAGGGCTCGCGCCCGCGCAGCCGGGTCACGGCGACGGCGCCGAGGACCTTGCCGCGGGCGACCAGGGGCACCATCCGGGCGCATCCGAGGGTGGCGAGGTAGGCGCGCAGGTCGCCGGCGCGGGGGTCGGTGACCAGGGCGGGGATGTCCGCGCGGAACAGGTTCATCGGGGCGCCCTCGGAGATGACCCGTTCGTACGCGGTCCCGGCGGGGATCCGGAGGGTCTGGCCGACCTTGAGCCTGGAGGTGGGCGCGAAGGGGTCGGGGAAGGCCGCGGCGAGGCGGCGCAGGACCCCGCGGGTGGAGGCACCGGCCTCGTCCGGTTCGAGGACGGATTCGAGGAGCTGTACGTCGGCCGAGTCGGCGAGCTGCGGTACCAGCAGGTCCACGATCTCCTGGGCGGTCTGGCGCAGGTCCAGGGTGGTGCCGATGCGGGTGCCGGCCTCGGCGAGGAGGGCGAAGCGGGTGCGGGCCCGTTCGGCCTCCTGCTGGGCCCGCTGGCTCTCGGTGATGTCGATCAGGGAGGCGATCAGGCCGAGGGGGCGGCCGCCGCCGTCGAGGAGCGGGGCGTAGGAGCAGGACCAGGTGTGGTCGTGGTCGGGGTCGGCGGGGGTGCGGCCGGTGCGGCGGATGTCGACGACGGCCTTGCCGCACTCCAGCACCCGGCGCATCGTCGCCTCCAGGGCGGCGGCGTTGACCCCGGGGACGACCTCGGTGAGGCGGCGGCCGAGGTGGTCGGCGGCGGGGACGCCGTTCATGCGGGCGAGGGCGTCGTTGACGCGCAGGAAGCGCAGGTCGGGGCCGAGGGTGGCGAGGCCGATCGGGGACTGGGTGAAGAGGCTCTGCAGGGCGGCGAGGGAGTCCCGCATGTGCAGGACCTCGGAGGTCTCGACGGCGATGAGCATGGCGCCCGGACGGCCCTGCGGGTCGGCGGCGGGCACGATCCACATCTCCATGACCACCTGGTGGCCGTCCCGGTGCCGCACGGGCAGGGTGCCGACGACGGTCTCCCCGGCCTGGACGCGGCGGGTCAGGTCGTCGGCGAGCCGGCGGTTGGCGTCGGGGACCAGGACGGCGGCGCCGGGCCGTCCGAGGATGTCCTCGGGGCGGTGGCCGAGCAGGTCCTGGGCGGCCAGGGACCACTCCACGACGCGGCCGTCGGCGTCCTCCCGCCACAGGGCGATCGGCAGCAGCTCGCGGAGCACGCCCGCGTACCCGACGGCCGCCACCGGCGGGTCGGGCACCTCGCTCGTCGACTGGTACGTGTCCAATGCACCGACCTTGCCCCGGGGGGTCCGATTCCTACCGATTCACCCTATCCGAGGGCTCGGCGCGGGGCCCAGCGTCGACGGCCGGGCCCGGCCGGGGCGCGGCCCCGGCCCGCGCCCGGCCGGGGGCGCCGAAGACGACCGGCGCGCGCACCGGGGCGCGGGCGCCCGA
>NZ_JBHWBP010000377.1:0-7244 GCF_042735575.1 Streptomyces sp. NPDC059564
CGGTCAGGCCGGCGTCGCCCATCGGGCCGCCGATCTCGAAGCGGCCGGTCGGGTTCACCAGCAGCCGGTAGCCCTCGGTCACCAGCTTGATGCCGTCGGCGGCGAGTTCCGCGAGGACGTGCTCGACGACGAACTCGCGGATGTCCGGGGTGAGCAGCGAGTCCAGGTCGATGTCGGACGCGTGCTGCGAGGACACGACGACGGTGTCGAGGCGGACGGGCTGGTCGCCGTCGTACTCGATGGTGACCTGCGTCTTGCCGTCGGGGCGCAGGTAGGGGACGATGCCGTCCTTGCGGACCTGCGTCAGGCGGCGGGAGAGCCGGTGCGCCAGGTGGATCGGCAGCGGCATCAGTTCGGGGGTCTCGTCGCAGGCGTAGCCGAACATCAGGCCCTGGTCGCCGGCGCCCTGCCGGTCGAGGTCGTCGGCGTCGCCCTCGCCCTCGACGCGCTGCTCGTAGGCGGTGTCGACGCCCTGCGCGATGTCCGGGGACTGGGCGCCGATGGACACCGACACGCCACAGGAGGTGCCGTCGAAGCCCTTCTTCGAGGAGTCGTAGCCGATGTCGAGGATGGCACCGCGGACGAGTTCGGCGATGGGCGCGTAGGCGGTCGTGGTGACCTCGCCGGCGATGTGGACCTGGCCGGTGGTGATGAGCGTCTCGACCGCCACGCGGGAGGCCGGGTCCTCGCGCAGCAGCGCGTCGAGGACGGTGTCGCTGATCCGGTCGGCGATCTTGTCGGGGTGGCCCTCGGTCACGGACTCCGAGGTGAACAGGCGCTTGCTCATGCCTGCACCGCCCGGGCCGAGAAGAAGTGGGTCTCGATGGCGTCGAGGGTGCGGATCTCGTCGACCTCCAGGGTCTCCATCTGGATCGCCCGGCCGCTGTGCTGTTCCAGCAGGAAGACGAACTCGACGAAGGACAGCGAGTCGATGAGCCGGGTCTCGATGAGGTCCAGGTCGGGGGCGATGTCCTCCAGCTCCTCGTGGCGGGCGAGGAGCCAGTTCTTCACGAGCTGCAGACCTTCGGACATGGTGTCTCTCCTTGAAGTGCGGTGCGTGGGTGAGGTGTCGGCCGCCACGGAGTGTGCGGGCGGCCGTGCGGGGGGTCCCGGCGGTTCGGCGTCCCCCAGGACCGGGGCGGCGACGGCCACCGCGTAGTCCACGTCGTGGCTGATGGTCACGGTGATCGCGGCGATCCCGGACTCGGCCGCCATCGCGGCGGCGGACCCGCGGAGTTCCACGAGCGGCCAGCCGCCCTCGGAGCGGCGCACGATGATGTCGAGCCAGGGCAGGAACACGGCGCCGACGCGGAGGGTCTTGAACGCCGCCTCCTTGGCGGCGATCCGTCCGCACAGGCCGAGGACGTCGAGCCTGGCGGAGGTGTGGCAGTCGGCGAGTTCGCCGGGGGTGAGCATGCGCTGGAAGAAGTCCTCGCCGTAGAGGGTGAGGAGCCGGCGGACACGGGTGACGGACACGATGTCCATGCCGAGGTTCGCCCAGCCCAGGCCGCCCGCCGGCGGGGCGACGGGTCGGGTCGGCACGTCAGACCGCCGGACCCGCCGCGTTCGCGACGCGTACCGCGGCGGTCGCCGCCTCCCAGCTGCCGTGGCGTCGGGTGAGGGCGGACAGCCAGCGTTCCAGGCCGAAGGCGACGCAGCTGGTGAAGGCCGGGCCGCCGCCGGAGGCGAGCGGGATGTCGCAGCGGTCGCCGAAGAAGTTGCGGTGGGTGTTGACGGAGGCGATGGCGAGGTCCTCGTACAGGAACTCGTGCTTGACCGGGGTCAGGCGCTGGAGCACCGCCTTGGAGCTGCCCTTGTCGAAGAAGGGGTCGCAGGCGGCCTCCCGGCGCAGCGGCAGGTCCAGGGCCTCGGCGAAGGCGTTGATCCGCGCGGTGAAGGCGGCGAGGTGCGCCTCGGCGTGGTCGCGGGTGCCGATGGCGACGATCTCCCGCATGCGGAAGCCGAGTTGGCGGCGCAGTCCCTCGTAGTGGGCCTCCTTGCGGAAGCACCAGCCGACCACGGTGACGAGTTCGTCGTCGGCGGCCGGGCGGCCCTGGTGGTCGATGTACACGGCGTAGCAGGACGCGGAGGGCAGGCCGAGGGCGGCCGGCTCCAGCGCGTCGCAGGGGAAGCAGCCGGTGTCGGTACAGAACTCGCTGGTGTCCCGGACGTCCAGGTTCAGCGGGGCCGCGACGACGGCCTGGTGGGGAAAGTTGTCGTAGTAGTCGAGGCGGGCCAGGTCGGCGGCCGGCAGCAGCGGGGGCATGGTCATCGGCCGGGCCCCGGCGCGCACGCCCCAGCTTTCGAACGTGTCGTCGAGCAGCCGCAGCAGGGCGGTGCCCTCGGGGCCGAGCGACGGCAGGCCCGTGGTCTCGTTGGTACGCGCGGCGCTCGCGGCGCTCGCGGTGGTCGTGATGGTCATGGGGGGTCACCTCTCGGACGGCGGTCGGCCCTCTCAGACGACGGGCAGTACGTCGTCCGTGAAGATCCCGGTCTTCAGGAAGAAGCCGAGGGGCTTGCGGATGGTCTTGCGCTCGAAGGGGCGGCGGCGTTCGTCGGCGACCAGCGCGTTGCGCAGGCCCAGCGGGTCGGCGATGCCGGCGTCGCGGTAGACGTGCGGGTTGTAGAGGGAGTTGACGCTGTAGACCACGTACCGCTTGAGGTACGCCTCGACCTCGGCGAGCCGGCTGGCCGGGACCGCCTCCTGCATCCGGGAGAAGAGCAGGGAGACCAGTTCGCGGCCGAAGGCGATGTGCCGGGACTCGTCCTGGTGGTGGATGCGGTTGACCTCGCGGATGGTGTGGCACAGCGATTCGTCGCGCGCCATCCGCGTGTTGTAGTGGTCGACGAGCTCCTCGAAGAACAGGATGCGGGCGAAGACCAGGAAGTTCTCCACCTCCGGCTCCCAGGCGGAGTCGGCGCGCAGGGCGGTGGATCCGTAGATCTTGTCGCCGTAGCGGCGGCAGAACTCGGCGAAGAACCACATGTGTTCGTTCTCCTCACCGATGAAGTGGTGGAAGAAGTCGGACGGCACCTCGAAGCCGGGCATGTGGATCCGGCCGACGACCTCGATGAGGAGTTCGCGGATGCCGTGCACGTTGAGGCTGTAGAAGTTGATGCTCTCCCACTTGGAGAGGCGCTGGATGGTCTCCTCGCCGAGCTCCTCGTAGAACGGGGTGCCGTAGACCGTGAGCAGCTCGGGGGTCATCCACATGCGGCCCTCTTCGAGCTTCTCGGGCCAGTCGAACTGCTGGTACGGGTTGTAGTACTCCTCGATGGAACGGGAGCTCAGCCGGTCCAGGACTTCCAGGAACCGGTCGCTGACCGGCAGGGGGGCGCTGACGCCCATGGGGTCTCCTCGGGTGGGGTGGTGGGGGCGCCGCGGCGGACGGACGGGCGACGCGGACCGCGGTCTACGGCCGGACTTCGTACACGGCGTTGACGGGGGTCTCGGTGGCGCGGCGCCAGCGGGTGAAGCCGGCCTCTTCGGCGATGGCGCGGAAGGCCTGCTCGCCGGAGTGGTTGCCGAGTGCGTGGGGGCCGCGCTGGGCGACGGCCACGGGCAGGCACATCACGGCGGACAGGGCCATGAACATGCGGGCGGCGGGCGTCTGGGTGTCGATGTCGGCGGGCGACACGTTGGACTCGACGAGCATCCAGGTCCCGTCGGCGTCCAGGGACTTGTGGACGTGCTGGGCGGCGGAGACCGGGTCGCCCATGTCGTGCAGGGCGTTGAAGAAGGTGACCAGGTCGTAGCCGGAGCCGGGGTAGTCGTCGGCGGAGGCGACGTCGAAGACGACGCGGTCGCAGAGACCGGCCTCCTCGGCCAGCTGGCGGGCCAGCGAGATGGCCTCTTCGGAGTAGTCGAAGCCGTGGACGGTCGCCTCGGGGAAGGCCTTGGCGATGAGCAGGGTGGTGTGGCCGACGCCGCAGCCGACGTCGGCGACGGTGCCGCCGGCGGCGAGCTTGCCGGTGATCCCGGTGAGGGCGGGCAGCCAGTCGGGGACGAGGCGGTGCTCGTAGGTGGGCTGGAAGAAGCTGCCCATGCCGGTGTCGAGGGCCGGGTCGTGTTCGGCCCAGCCGACGCCGTCGCCGGTGCGGTAGGCGTCGACGAGGAGGTCCTCGGTGCCGTACAGCGCCTTGAGGGCGGTGAAGAACCCGGCGGCGTAGGTGACCGCGTTCGGGTCGGCCAGGACGGGGGCGTGGTCGGCGGGCAGCGTGTACGCGTCGGTGTCCGCGTCGCGTTCGACGTACCCGGCGCTCAGCTGGGCGTGCAGCCACTCCTCGGCGTACCGCTGGTTGGTCCCGGTGCGCTCGGCGAGGGCGGCGGGGGTCAGCGGGCCGGCTTCGGCGAGCGCGCGGTACAGGCCGAGGCGTTCGCCGAGGGCGACGGTCAGGCCGCGTACGGCGGCGCCTGCGTCGCTGATGACGCGCTGGTGGAAGTCGTGGGTGCCGGTCATGCCGCTCTCACCTCTGCGGTCGGGAGGTCACAGGTGAACAGGAAGGAACGCGGGACGCGCGCGACGGTGCGCGCGGGGACGGGGTAGGGCCAGCGGCCGAAGTCGGCGCCGTCCTCACCCGGCTGGCGGACCTCGCGCACGGCCCAGCCGCATTCGGCGAGGAGCTGCTCGGGGGTCTCCGTGCCGAAGAGCCACGGGTTCCCGTCCTCTTCCAGGCAGTTCAGGAAGGCGCGGGACAGCGGGTTCTCCAGGGCGGCCTTGCTGATGACGTCGCCTAGGAGGACCGAGCCGGGCGCGGACTGTCCGGCGAGCGTGCCGATGAGGTGGCGTACGGCCTGCTCGGGGAGGAAGAAGAGCAGTCCTTCGACGACCCACAGCACCGGCTCGTCGGGGTTCCAGCCGGCCGCGCGGAGCGGGCCGGTCCAGTCCTCGGTGAGGTCGACGGGGACGGTGACGCGGGTGCGTCCGGCGGGGGCCGGCTCCCCGGCGAGCATGTCCGCCTTGACCTCCAGGAGGGCGGGGCGGTCGAGTTCGTAGACGGTGACGCCGTCGGGCCACGGGAGCCGGAAGAAGCGGGTGTCCATGCCGGCGGCGAGGAACACGACCTGGCGGATGCCGTGTTCTTCGACGGCGCGGACGATCGCCCGGTCGAGGTAGGTGGTGCGGATGGCGAGGAACGGTACGGTTCCGGCGCCGGCGTAGCGGTCGAGCAGTTCGAAGCCGATGGTGTCGGCGACGGTGCGCGCGTACGGATCGGCGAACAGCCGGTCCTCGCGGTCGGTTTCCAGGGCCCGCGCTGCGGCGGTCCACTGGGCGGTGCGGGATACGGCCTCCACGGGAGGTCCCCCTTCACTTCGGCGGACGGGACGGGGTGTCACGGGGCCCGGATTCCCGTGACGGCGGTTCAGGCCAGGGAGCGCACGCGGACGACGGGGTCCTGTGCGGCGCACGTCGACGCGGGGTGCGCGGCGTCGGTCTCGGCGGGCCGCCGCTGGAAGATGCTGTGCAGGACCATGCTGAAGACGACGTTCCCGTCGCGGTCGACCAGCGTGCACTTGGGCTGGACGACCCCGGTGGACGGGTTGAACGGCGACGGGCGGGAGCCGAGGATCTCGACGCGCGCCGTGAGGACGTCGCCGGGGCGTACGGGCCGCAGGTAGCGGATCTCGTCGACGCCCGGGGAGCCGGTACAGGCGCTGTAGGCGAGCAGTCCGTCGACGTAGCGCCGCATGAACATCGAGGCGCTGTGCCAGCCGCTGGCGATGAGGCCGCCGAACGGGGTCCGCGCGGCGAGCTCCGGGTCGGTGTGGAAGGGCTGCGGGTCGAAGCGCCTGCCGAACTCCAGCACCTCCTCGGTGGTGACGGTGACGGTGCCGAGCTCGTGGACGTCACCGGTCCGGAAGTCCTCGAAGTAACGCATCACGCGCCCCCCTTGACGTGGCGGAGTATTTCTCTGGCGTGAACCAATCTACGAATCTGTCGGTTATTTTGTCAAGCCAAAAGAAGACCACGGCGTCTGTTCTATCGCAGTGCCTGTTCCATGTCCTGCCACAGGTCCTCGGGGTCCTCGATGCCCACCGACATCCGCACCAGGCCCGCACCGATGCCCGCCCGCGCCAACGCCCCTTCACCCAGCTCCCGGTGAGAGGTGCTGGCAGGGTGCGTGACCAGCGTTTCCACCCCGCCCAGGGACAGTGCGAGCCGTGCCACCCGGACCCCCTCGACGAAGGCCCTCCCGGCATCGCGGCCGCCCTCCAGCTCGAAGGAGAGCAGCCCGCCGCCGCCCGAGAGGACCGCCCGGGCAAGGGCGTGGGAGGGGTGCGTTCCCAGCCACGGCCAGTGCACGGCCGTGACCGCGGGGTGGCCGGCCAGCCGCTCGGCGAGCAGGGCGGCGTTGGCGCAGTGCTCGCGCATCCGCAGCGGCAGCGTGGCGATCCCGCGCAGCGTCAGCCAGGCGGCGAACGGGTCGGCACTGGCGCCGAGTTCGACCGTGCGCGGCCACACCTCCCGGCGCAGGGCGTCGTCGGCGAACACCGCCGCCCCGCCGATGACGTCGGAGTGCCCGGCGAGGTACTTGGTGGTGGAGTGGAGCACGATGTCGGCGCCCAGCTCGACGGGGCGGCACAGGACGGGCGAGGCCAGGGAGTTGTCCACCGCACTGACCACCCCGTGGCGCCGCGCCGCCGCCAGCAGCCCCGGCAGGTCCGGGACCTGGGCCGTCGGGTTGGCGATGGTCTCCAGGACGAGCAGCCGGGTGCGCGGCCCGGCGAGCGCCTCGAACTCCCCCACGTCGTCACCGCCGATGTACGCGACCTCGACGCCGAAGCGCTCCGCCAGGTCGGTCAGTGCCGCGTACGTCCCCCCGTACAGGCAGCGCTGCGCGACCACCCGGTCGCCGGGGCGCAGCAGCGCGAGCAGGACGCCGCTGATGGCGCCCATGCCGGAGGCGAAGGCGATGGCCGAGGCCCCGCCCTCCAGGTCGGCGAGGGTTCGCTCCAGGGCGCGTACGGTCGGATTGCCGCGGCGGCCGTAGACGTACGCCCCGTCCGGTCCGGCCATGGCCCGCGCGAGTTCGTCGGCGGAGTCGAAGGCGAAGGCGGAGGACTGGACGAGCGGCACGGACAGCGGCACGGACAGCGGCCGGCTCGTGGGGGCGGCGGGCTCGTCGGCGATGTGCACGGCCCGGGTGCGGATGTCCCTCATCGGGGTCCCTTCGTCGGTGGGGCGGTACCGCGGAGTCGGTACGGGAAAGCCGGTACGGAAAAGGGGTCGCCCGACGTCCGG
>NZ_JBHWBP010000378.1:0-7207 GCF_042735575.1 Streptomyces sp. NPDC059564
GAACTCGAAGCCGCGTTCGTCACGGCAGAGCTCGCCCGACGCACCGGAAGCGTCCCGACGGCCGCCTTCACGGCCGCCAAGTGGGCCTGGCTGCTCGCGAACGAGCCCGCCGCCGCCGACCGCGTCGAGGCCGTCCGGCTTCCCCACGACTTCCTGACGGAGCGGCTGACCGGGGAAGCGGTGACGGACCGCGGAGACGCGTCGGGAACGGGCTGGTGGGGCCCGGACGGCTACGACCAGGACGTCCTCGGCCGGATCGGCCTCGACCCCGGGCTGCTGCCGCAGGTCCTCCCGCCGGGCGCCCTGGCGGGCGTCGTCCGAGCCGGGATGCCACTGCGCGAGGGCGCGCTCGTGGCCACCGGGACCGGTGACAACATGGCCGCCGCCCTCGGGCTGGGCCTGACCCCCGGACGTCCGGTGCTGAGCCTCGGTACCTCCGGCACCGTCTACGCCGTCGGCCGCACCCGGCCCGCCGACCCGAGCGGAACCGTGGCCGGCTTCGCCGATGCCCTCGGCGACTGGCTGCCGCTCGCCTGCACGCTCAACTGCACCCTCGCCGTCGACCGCTTCGCCGCCCTCGTCGGCCGCGACCGCGAGGACGTAGAGGAAGGCGGCACGGTGGTGGTGCTTCCCCATCTGGACGGCGAGCGCACTCCCGACCTCCCGCGCGCTTCCGGCCTGGTCCACGGCCTGCGCCACGACACCACGCCGGGACAGGTGCTCCAGGCCGCCTACGACGGCGCCGCCCAGGCCCTGCTTGCGGCCCTGGACGACGTACTGCGTGCCGGAGGCGAGGACCCCACCTCCGACGAACCCCTGCTGCTGATCGGCGGCGGGGCCCGCGGCCGGGCCTGGCAGCGGACCGTCCTGCGGCTGTCCGGCCGGGCGGTTCAGGTGCCCGTGGCCCAGGAGCTGGTCGCGCTAGGGGCCGCCGCTCAGGCCGCCGCACTGCTCACCGGTGAGTCGGCCGACGCCGTCGCCCGGCGCTGGCGGACCGCCGAGGGCCCGGTGCTGGAACCCGTGACCCGTGACGACGACACGCTCGAACGGATCACCAGTACGCTGCGGCGGGCGCGGGCCCTGCAGGAGGTCCCGCCGGGAGAGCGATAGGAGCGTCGGGTCGATGACGGGGATCGGGAGGGCGAGCGGGGGCGCGGAGGCCGCGCCCGCCTCGCAGCAGGGGATGCGCCGGCAGAACCTCGCGGTGGTGATCGGCGCGGTCGCCGCGCACGGACCGCTCTCCCGGGCGGACGTCGCCGGGCACACGGGCCTGACCAGGCCGGCCGTCTCCTCCATGGTCGACGAGCTCATCGGTCGCGGGGCGCTGACCGAGACGGAGACCGCGCCCAGCGGACGGGTCGGCCGCCCCGGGCGGGCGCTGGCCCTGAGCGATCGGGGTCCCGCGGGGCTCGGCCTGGAGATCGGCGTCACCCATCTCGCCGCGTGCGTCGTGGACCTGCGCGGTGAACCCCGGGTGTGGCGTCGGGTGGAGCG
Source organism: Streptomyces sp. NPDC059564 (assembly GCF_042735575.1). Lineage (NCBI taxonomy): Bacteria > Bacillati > Actinomycetota > Actinomycetes > Kitasatosporales > Streptomycetaceae > Streptomyces > Streptomyces sp. NPDC059564. The sequence continues at coordinate 1,495 of NZ_JBHWBP010000378.1, forward strand.
GGCCAACGCGGGCCGGCCGGCCGGAGAGGTGCTGGCGGAGGCCGCGGCGCTGGGCGCCGAGGCGGAGTCCGAGGCCGCGGCCCTCGGCCTGCGCGTCGAGGGCCGCGTCCTGGCCGTGCCGGGGGTGGTGCCGAACGCGCCGGGCGGGCTGGTCGCGAACGCGCCGAACCTCGGCTGGCAGGCAGTGCGCCCCGCCGACCACTGGCCCGACCCCGACACGGTGCCCGAGCCGGAGAACGAGGCCAACCTCGGGGCGCTGGCGGAGCAGTGGCACCGGGGAAACCCCGCCGAGACCTTCGTACACGTCTCCGCCGAGGCCGGAATCGGTGCCGCACTGATCGTCGGCGGGCAGCTGTTCCGGGGTGCCCGCGGCTTCGCGGGCGAACTCGGCCACCTGCCCGTCCACCCGGAGGGCGCCCGTTGCGCCTGCGGGGCGCGCGGCTGCCTGGAGCAGTACGCGGGCGAGGCGGCCGTGCTGCGCGAGGCCGGGCTGGGACACGTCGGCGACCCGGTGGCCCTGCTGGCCGAGCGGGCAGCCGCCGGGGACGCGTCGACCCTGCGCGCCCTGGACCGTGCGGGACGGGCCCTGGGCCTCGCCCTGACCTCGGCGGTGAACCTGATCGACCCGGACGGCCTCGTGCTGGGCGGCGCCTACGCCGAACTCGCCGAATGGCTCCTCCCGGCGGTACGCGCCGAGCTGGCCGCCCGGATCACCGTCCGGCCCTGGAACCCGGAGGCGGTGCGCCCCTCCGCCCTGGGGCGCCGCGGACCGGTGCTGGGCGCGGCGTGGTCGACCGTCCGACAGATCATCGCCGATCCCGCTCGGCTGCCTGCGCGCTGAGCGGGCTCGGCGACCGGATCAGTCGTCGATCGCTCGCAGCGGGTCGTCGCTCAGACTGGCGGCCAGCCACTGCTCCACGGCCGTGATGTGGACGGTCGTGGCGGCGGTGGCCAGCAGGGCGTCGCGTGCTTGGAGCGCGCCGAGGATCTGCTCGTGGTCCCGGTGGGCGTTGTCCAACGCGTCACGGGTCCGGCTGCCGCGGACGATGCGGACGCGCTGGGTGCGGGTGGAGAGTACCTGCAGGAGCATCGACAGTACGGGGTTGCCGACGGCTTCGACGATCCTGAGGTGGAAGGCGATGTCGTGGGCGACGAACTCCTCGACGGTGGTGGCGGCCCGGGATCTGTCGAGGATGTCGCGCAGTTCCTGGAGGTGCTCCGGCGTCAGCAGGGCGGCGGCCAGCCCGGTCGCCTGCGGTTCCAGCAGTCGGCGCACCTGGATCAGCTGCAGTGCCGTGTGGCCCTGGGAGACGTCGGCGGCGAAGGAAAGGCTCTCCAGCAGGAGATGGGGCTCCAGGCTGGAAACGTACGTGCCGTCGCCCTGACGGGTGATCAGGATGCGCATGGCCGTCAGCGCACGGACGGCCTCGCGCAGCGAATTCCGGGACAAGCCGAGTTGGGCGGCGAGGATCTCCTCCTTGGGCAGGCGGGAGCCGGGAGCGAGTTCGCCGTCGAGGATCATCGCCTTGATCTTGTCGATCGCCTCGTCCGTCAGTGCCACTAACGTGCCTCTCAGTGCGGGGTGTGTTCGGGACGGTGGCTCCGCCGGACCCGGACCGGGGCCTGCGGAGCCGCTTGTGGGACGGGGCTATTCTTGCTTCTCGCCGGACGCGAACCGGGAGATGACCAGAGCGACAATGATGATGGCGCCATTGAGGAACTGGTTCCACAGGGGCGGTACGCCCGCCAGCGTCATGACGTTGACGACGAGCTGGAGGGTGAGGACGCCGGTGAGGGCGCCGAAAACGGAACCCTTGCCGCCGTTGAGGCTGACTCCGCCGATGACGGTCGCGGCGAAGACCTGGAAGATCCAGCCGCTGCCCTGTGTGGCGGAGATGGAGCCGTAGTGCCCGCTGTAAAGGGTACCGGCGAACGCGGCGAGAACGCTGCCGAGGATGAGGACGACCCACACGGTGCGGTCGACGCGGATGCCCGCGGTGCGGGCGGCCTCGGCATTGCCGCCGATCGCGTACAGTGCCCGGCCGTGCCGGAGCCAGGCCAGCGCACTGCCGCCGATCGCGAAGAGCAGCGCGCACACCCAGATCGCGGCGGGCACGCCCAGCCAGGACGCCCTGCCCAGGTAGGTGAAGGACGAGGGCAGCTCGACGATGGACTGGCCTTCGGAGAGGGCTACTTGCAGTCCGCGGAGCATCGTCAGGGCGCCGAGGGTGACGATGAAGCCGTTGAGGCGCAGCTTGAGGATGAGGAAGCCGTTGACGGCACCGATCAGCGCCCCGACCAGCAGGCAGAGCGGGATGGCCGTCCACTCGGGGAAGAGGCCGAGTCCGGTGAACCGGCCCCCGCTGGAGGGCAGGATCAGCCACACGGCGATGACGGGAGCCACGCCGATGGTGGACTCCAGGGACAGGTCCATCCGGCCGGCGATCAGGACGAAGGTCGTAGCGAGCACCAGCAGGCTCAGCTCGGTGGACTGCTGGGCCACACCGATCAGGTTGTCGGTGGTGAGGAAGGCCGGCGAGACGATGAACCCGATCAGGCCCAGGACGAGGATCGCCGGGACCAGGGACAGTTCACGGAAGCGCCCCAGGCCGACCCGGCGGCGGGCGGCACCCGCCGCGGCGGGCACCGCCGTGCTCGGTGCGTGCTCGGTGAGATCTGTGGTGGCGGACATGACTACCTTCCGTGCTCGTCTGCGCCGGATGAGGCGGATGAGGCGGGTAGGGCGGATGTGGGAGACGTGGTGGCAGGAGCCGGGTCGCCGGCGACGCCCTCGATGGCGGCGACGAGGTCCTCGTCCCTCCACCCCTGGTCGAACTCGGCCACCACACGCCCGTGGAACATGACGACGACCCGGTCGCAGACCTTGAGGTCGTCCAGTTCGTCGGAGACGATCAGCGCGGCCCTGCCGCCGTCCGCGACCTGCCGGATCCTGCCGAGCAGGAACTCCTTGGACTTGACGTCCACACCGTTGGTGGGGCGGATGGCCACGAGCACCTGCGGATCGGTGGCCAGGGCACGGGCGACGACGACCTTCTGCTGGTTGCCGCCGGAGAGGGCGGAGACCGGGGTGGCCGCTCCGGGAGTCTTGATGTCGAGGTCCCGGATCACGCGCTCCGCGAAGGCCCTGGTGCGGACGGGCAACACGATGCCGAACGGGCCGAGCTGGTCGGTGACGGTGAGCGTCGCGTTCTCCGCCACGCTGCGGTTGCCGACCAGCCCCTGGTGGTGGCGGTCCTCGGGGACCAGACCGACGCCGGCGGTGAGCGCGGACGGCACGCTGCCGGTGCGCAGGCTCCTGCTGCCGACCGAGATCCGCCCGGCCCTGGCGCGGTGCAGACCGGCGACCGCCTCACCCACCTGCACGTTGCCGCTGGCGGTCGCGCCGGCGAGCCCGACGACCTCGCCGGAGCGTACGGAGAGGGTGATGTCCTCGCAGGCACCGGGCAGCGTCAGGCCGTCGATCGCCAGCAGTTCCGTCGAGTCGGCCCGCCTGGCCGGGGGGCGGCCGGCGGTGACCGTGGCGGCGGACTCGCCGGTCATGGCCTCCACCAGGGCCGTGTGTCCGAGCTCGGTGACGGGCGCGGTGAGGATGTGGGCCGCGTCGCGGTAGACCGTGACCGTGGTGCAGAGGTCGTACACCTCTTGCAGGTGGTGGGAGATGAAGAGGAAGGCGACCTCCTGGCGCTGGAGGTCGCGGAGCTTGTCGAAGAGGCGGCCGATGCCGCGGCCGTCGAGCTTGGCGGTCGGCTCGTCGAGGATGATGAAGCGGGCGCCGAACGACAGGGCCGGGGCGATCTCCACGACCTGCCGCTGCTCGACGGTGAGGTCCCTCGCCCGGGCGGCCGGGTCGACGTCGACGCCGTACTCGCCGAGGAGCTCCTCGGCGCGGTGGCGCAGCCGCTTCCAGCGGATGGGCCGCAACGAGGCGCCGCTCTGCCGGTTCAGGAAGAGGTTCTCGGCGACGGTCAGCTCACCGATGATCGTGGAGCGCTGGTAGACGCAGGCGACGCGGGCGCGCCAGGCGTCGATGTCGCCGAAGGCGGGGGCCGGCTCGCCCGAGAAGCGCAGCGCTCCGGTGTCGGGCTGCTGGAGGCCGGTGAGGATGGACACGAGCGTCGACTTGCCGGCGCCGTTTCGTCCGACCAGGGCGTGCGATTCGCCCGGGGCGATGGTGATGCGGGCGTCGCGCAGCGCGACGGTCGCGCCGAATCGTTTGCTGATGCCGGTCGCCTCGGCCACTGGGGCCGGGGCGGCGGGCCGGGTCGCCGGGGCGGTCGCGGTGTCCGCCATGGTGGATACCGTCCTTCGTGTAAGGAGGCTGGGGCGCCGGGGTGCGCGGCTGTGCGCCCGGGGCTGCGGGGAGGGGCCGCGATCGGGGGACGGGGGTGGTCCGTTCTGACCGCGCGCGGGGGCGGGGGCCCGCCGGTCATCGGCTGACGTTGTTGCCCCACAGGGTCTTGTCGTCGACGTTGTCCTTGGTGACCAGCGGAGCGGGGAGCTGGTCCTCCAGGCCGTGGGACAGTTTGATGATGGTGGAGCCGTGGTCGGTCGCACCCGGCTGGAAGGTCTTGCCCTCGGCGGCCGCCTTGGCGTAGTGCAGCGCGTACTTGGCGTAGAGGTCGGCGGGCTGGGAGATGGTGGCGTCGATCTGGCCCTTGCGGATGGCGTCGAACTCCTGCGGGATGCCGTCGTTGGAGACGATGCTGATGTGGCCCTTCTGCCCTGCGGGCTGGAGCAGGCCCTTCTGTTCCAGCAGGGCGAGAGTGGGCTGCAGGAAGACGCCGCCCGCCTGCATGTAGATGCCGTTCAGGTCCGGGTGCTGCGCGAGCAGGCTCTGCAGCTTGGCGGAGGCGACGTCGCCCTTCCAGTCGGTGGGCAGCTCGAAGACCTTGATCTCCGGGAACTTCGTCTTCATGCACTCCGCGAACGCCTCTGAGCGGTCGCGGCCGTTGATGGAGTCGAGGGCGCCCTGGAGCTCGGCGACCTTGCCCTGGCCGCCCAGCTGCTTGCCGAGGAACTCGCACGCCTTGGTGCCGTACGCCCTGTTGTCGGCTCGGACGACCATGTAGACATCGCCCTTGTCGGGTCTGGTGTCGACGCTGACCACCGGGATCCTCTTCGACGCGAGGGTCTCCAGGGTGGAGGCGATGGCACCGGTGTCCTGAGGTGCCATGACGACCGCCTTGGCGCCCGTGTTCTGGAACACCTGCACGTTGGCGACCAGCTTGGTGACGTCGTTCTGCGAGTTGCTCAGCGGCAGCGCGTTGATGCCGTCGGTCTTGATGCCGTTCTTCACGTACTGCGCGTAGGAGTTCCAGAAGTCGGAGTCGGAGCGGGGCAGGTCGATGCCGATGGCGGACTTGTCGCCGCCCGAGGCCGCCGAGCCGGGGCTCTCGCGGTTGCACGCGGTAGCGAGGGCCAGCATCGCGAGGACGGCGGTGGCGGCTGCGGCGGTGGAGCGGGTGCGAGTGTGCTTCATGGCCGTGTTCTCTCCTTAGCCGGGGGCGCGGCGACGGTCGGGGGGCGTGCGCGCCGTGGGGAAGGCGGCGTGGGCGCCGGACGGCGCACCGAATGATCCGGCCATTCCTCCGATGTATCTCGGACGGGACGTTACGACGACGTTGCCGAGGTTGACAAGAGTGCGCGCCTGACCTGATGCGCCGGGCCATCGTGCCGCGGGGTGTCGTGGTAT
>NZ_JBHWBP010000379.1:0-7201 GCF_042735575.1 Streptomyces sp. NPDC059564
GGCGCGTTCCGAGCCCTCCGGCTGCACCCACTCGTCGAGCCTCACGACGTCCTTCAGGAAACCGCGCACCCCGAGGAACTGCGAGAGGTGTTCGCGGTGCTCCTCGCACGCCAGCCACGTCTTGCGCCGCTCCGGCGTGTGCAGTTTCGGGTTGTTCCACGCCAGGACCCAGACCGCCGCGTCACGGCAGCCCTTGGCGGAGCAGGTGGCGGTTTCGGGCTCGGGGCGGGAGAAGAAGTCAGGGGAGTTCACGGCCTCAACCCTACAAACGGAAGGGCGACGCCGGGCAGCCACGGGGGGAGCTGCCCGGCGTCGGTCCGTCGCTCCGACGGGGGATGCGGAGCGCGTAGGCAGTATGTCACGCAGGACCCGGTGGGGTGCACCGGAACTTCATGATTGATCTGAGCTTTTGCTGAGGTTCCCCGGGTCCAGTGCCGGGCGCACAGGGGCCGGCATGAAGTGCGAGGGCAGCGAGGGCGTCGACTCGCGGCCGGCGTTGGCGATGACCACGGCGATGTAGGGCAGCAGGAGACCGGCCGCCAGCGTCACCATCGCCACATGGCGTTCCACGTTCCACAGCAGGACCGTGGCGACGACCGACAGGGTCCTGACCGTCATCGAGATCACGTACCGGCGCTGCCGTCCGCGCACGTCCTCGGCGAGGCTCATCCGCGCTCCGGTGATCCGGAAGACCTCGGCCCCGTTCCGCTTCGTCCGCTCCATGCTCCACCACCCGATCCACCCGCCGGACACTCCCCGGCCCGCAACCCTCCCACCGTACGCCGCCTCCGCGCGGGCGGGGAGAGCGGGTGTCCCCCGATGGGGCCGCCCGACATGCGAGAGGGGCCGGACGGGTCGAGACTGGGCGCAACATGCGCACAACGCGCCACGAGGAGGCTCGACATGCAATGGTTGTGGGCGATCATCGTCGGTTTCGTGCTGGGCCTGATAGCCCGGGCCGTCCTGCCGGGCAAGCAGCACCAGCCCCTGTGGCTGACCACCCTCTTCGGCATCGTCGGCGCCCTCCTCGGCAACGCCGTCGCGCGGTGGATCGGCGTCGAGGAAACCCGGGGCATCGACTGGATCCGGCACCTGCTGCAGCTGGCCGGAGCGGTTTTGATCGTCGGTCTCGGCGACATGGCCTACATGGCGCTGTGGGGCAAACGCCGGACCGCGTAGCGCGCCGCCCATGACGAAGGGGCCGATGCGGACGTCACGTCCGCACCGGCCCCTCGCCGCGCATGCCGTCAGGCGCCGGTGACCTCGACCGCCGCCAGGTTCTTCTTGCCGCGCCGCAGCACCAGCCAGCGGCCGTGCAGCAGGTCCTCCACGGCCGGGACCGCGTCCTCGGCGGTGACCTTCGCGTTGTTCACGTAGGCGCCGCCCTCCTTCACGGTCCGGCGGGCGGCGGACTTGCTGGCGACCAGGCCGGTCTCCGCGAGCAGGTCCACGACCAGGCCCAGCTCGGCGACCTCGGCGTGCGGCAGCTCGGAGAGGGCCGCGGCCAGCGTGGCCTCGTCCAGTTCCGTGAGCTCGCCCTGGCCGAACAGCGCCTTCGACGCCGCGATCACGGCGGCGCACTGGTCCGCGCCGTGCACCAGCGTGGTCAGCTCCTCCGCGAGCGCCCGCTGCGCGGCGCGCGCCTGCGGCCGCTCGGCGGTCTGCGCCTCCAGCTCCTCCAGCTCCGCACGGGACTTGAAGGACAGGATCCGCATGTAGGTGGAGATGTCCCGGTCGTCCACGTTCAGCCAGAACTGGTAGAACGCGTACGGGGTGGTCATCTCCGGGTCCAGCCAGACGGCGCCGCTCTCGGACTTGCCGAACTTGGTGCCGTCCGCCTTGACCATCAGCGGGGTCGCCATCGCGTGGACGTGCGCGTCCGGCTCCACCCGGTGGATCAGGTCGAGCCCGGCCGTCAGGTTGCCCCACTGGTCCGAGCCGCCCTGCTGGAGCACGCAGCCGTAGCGGCGGTACAGCTCCAGGAAGTCCATGCCCTGGAGCAGCTGGTAGCTGAACTCGGTGTAGCTGATGCCCTGGTCCGACTCCAGCCGCTTGGCGACCGAGTCCTTCGTCAGCATCTTGTTCACGCGGAAGTGCTTGCCGATGTCCCGCAGGAACTCGATGGCGGACATGCCCGCCGTCCAGTCCAGGTTGTTGACCATGAGCGCCGCGTTCTCGCCCTCGAAGGACAGGAACGGCTCGATCTGCGAGCGCAGCCGGGTCACCCAGTTCGCGATGGTCTCCGGGTCGTTCAGCGTGCGCTCGGCGGTCGGGCGCGGGTCACCGATCTGACCGGTGGCCCCGCCGACCAGCGCCAGCGGCCGGTGGCCGGCCTGCTGGAGCCGGCGCACGGTGAGCACCTGCACCAGGTGTCCCACGTGCAGCGAGGCCGCCGTCGGGTCGAAGCCGCAATAGAACGTGACAGGACCGTCCGCGAACGCCTTCCGCAGCGCTTCTTCGTCGGTGGACTGGGCGAAGAGCCCACGCCACTTCAGTTCGTCGACGATGTCCGTCACGGTCTCTCGACTCCTTCGATGTCTGAAATTGCCATGGTCAGTCTAGGTGGGTCAGACGCCCTTGCTGACCGAGCTCATGTTGAAGTCCGGGATGCGCAGCGCGGGCATCGCGGCCCGGGTGAACCAGTCGCCCCACTCGCGCGGCAGGGTCTTCTCGGTCCGGCCGGCCTCCGAGGCCCGCGACAGCAGGTCCACCGGGGACTCGTTGAACCGGAAGTTGTTGACCTCGCCCGTGACCTGCCCGTTCTCCACCAGGTAGACGCCGTCCCGGGTGAGGCCGGTGAGCAGCAGGGTGGCCGGGTCGACCTCGCGGATGTACCAGAGGCAGGTCAGCAGCAGGCCCCGCTCGGTGCCCGCGACCATCTCCTCGAGGGACTTGTCGCCGCCTCCGTCCAGGATCAGGTTCCCGAAGGCCGGGGAGAGCGGCATCCCGGTCAGGGCCGCGCTGTGCCGGGTCGTGGTCAGCCGGGCCAGCTCGCCGCCGCTGATCCACTCGGTCGCCGGGACCGGCAGGCCGTTGTCGAACACCGAGGCGTCGTCTCCCGAGCTGTGCGCGATGACGAAGGGCGCGGACTCCAGGCCGGGCGCGTTCGGGTCGCTGCGCAGGGTCAGCGGCAGCTCGGAGAGCTTCTCGCCGAGCCGGGTGCCGCCGCCGGGCTTGGAGAAGACCGTCCGGCCCTCCACCGCGTCCCGGGCCGCCGCCGACCACATCTGGTAGATCAGCAGGTCCGCCACGGCCGTGGGCGGCAGCAGCGTCTCGTACCGGCCGGCGGGCAGCTCGACCTTGCGCTCCGCCCAGCCCAGCCGTACGGCCAGCTCCGCGTCGAGCACGGTCGGGTCGACGTCCTTGAAGTCCCGGGTGGCGCGGCCCGCCCAGGCCGAGCGCGTGCGGTCCGGGGACTTCGCGTTCAGCTCCAGCGTGCCGTTGGGCTGGTCGTGGCGCAGCCGCAGCCCGGTCGACGTGCCGACGTACGTGGACACCAGCTCGTGGTTGGCGAACCCGTACAGCTCCCGGCCGCCCGCCCGGGCCCGGGCGAAGGCCTCGCCGAGGGCCGGGGCGAAGTCCGCGAACACCGCCGAGGAGGTCTCGACGGGGCCGTCGGTGAAGTCCGGCGAGGCCGGGGTCCCGGTCACCAGCGGCTGGGCGTCCTCGGCGGGACCGGCCCCGCGCGCGGCCGCCTCGGCGGCCCGGACCAGCGGCTCCAGGTCCGCGGCGGTGACGGCGGAGCGCGAGACGACCCCCGAGGCCGTGCCCTCCTTGCCGTCGACGGTGGCGATGACCGTCAGGGTGCGGCCGCGGGTGACGCCGTTGGTGGTGAGCGCGTTGCCCGCCCAGCGCAGGTTGGCGCTGGACTCCTCGTCGGCGATCACGACGCAGCCGTCGGCGGTGGACAGCTCCAGGGCGCGCTCGACGATCTCGTGCGGCTTGGTTCGGGTCGACATCAGCGTCCGGCCTCCTGCGTCGTGTTGAGGATGTTCACGTCGCGGAACAGGGCGGACGGGCAGCCGTGGGAGACCGCCGCGACCTGGCCCGGCTGGGCCTTTCCGCAGTTGAAGGCGCCGCCCAGGACGTAGGTCTGCGGGCCGCCGACCTTCTCCATCGAGCCCCAGAAGTCGGTGGTCGTGGCCTGGTACGCGACGTCGCGCAGCTGCCCGGCCAGCCGGCCGTTCTCGATGCGGAAGAAGCGCTGACCGGTGAACTGGAAGTTGTACCGCTGCATGTCGATCGACCAGGAGCGGTCGCCGACCACGTAGATCCCGCGCTCCACCCCGCCGATCAGGTCCTCCGTGGACAGTCCGCCCGGATCCGGCTGGAGCGAGACGTTCGCCATCCGCTGGACGGGCACGTGGCCGGGGGAGTCGGCGTACGCGCAGCCGTTGGAGCGGCCGAGGCCGGTGAGCTTCGCGATGCGCCGGTCCAGCTGGTAGCCGGTCAGGGTGCCGTCCTTGACCAGGTCCCAGCTCTGCGCCTCGACGCCCTCGTCGTCGTACCCGATCGTGGCCAGGCCGTGCTCGGCCGTGCGGTCACCGGTCACGTTCATGATCGAGGAGCCGTACTTGAGCTTGCCGAGCTGGTCGAAGGTGGCGAAGGAGGTCCCCGCGTACGCCGCCTCGTAGCCCAGCGCCCGGTCGAGCTCGGTGGCGTGTCCGATGGACTCGTGGATGGTCAGCCACAGGTTGGACGGGTGCACGACGAGGTCGTAGCGCCCGGCCTCGACGCTCGGCGCCCGCATCTTCTCGGCGAGCAGGCCGGGGATCTCCTCCAGCTCGGCGTTCCAGTCCCAGCCGGTGCCCGTCAGGTACTCCCAGCCGCGCCCGGCGGGCGGGGCGATGGTGCGCATCGAGTCGAACTCGCCGGTGGTGGCGTTGACGGCGACGGCCGTGAGCTGCGGGTGGATCCGCACCCGCTGCTGGGTGGTGGAGGTGCCCGCGGTGTCGGCGTAGAACTTGTTCTCGTGGACGGCGAGCAGCGAGGCGTCGACGTGCGCGACGCCGTCGGCGGCCAGCAGCCGGGAGCTCCAGTCGGCGAGCAGGGCCGCCTTCTCGGCGTCCGGCACCGCGAAGGGGTCCACGTCGTAGGCGGAGATCCAGGTCTTCTCGGCGTGCACCGGCTCGTCGGCCAGCTCGACGCGCTCGTCGGAGCCCGCGGCCTTGATCACCTGGGCGGACAGCTTCGCCATGGCCACGGCCTGCGAGGCCACCTTGGCGGCGGCGTCCATGGTGAGGTCCACGCCGGAGGCGAAGCCCCAGCTGCCGCCGTGCACCACACGGACCGCGTAACCGAGGTCCGTGGTGTCGGAGCCGCCGGAGGGCTTGGCGTCGCGCAGGCGCCAGGAGGCGCTGCGGATCCGCTCCAGCCGGAAGTCGGCATGGTCGGCGCCCAGCGCGCGGGCCCGGGCGAGCGCCGCGTCGGCGAGCGCCCGGAGGGGCAGCGCGGTGAAGGCCGCGTCGATGGAATGGGCCACGGAAATCCTCCCGGGGTCGGGGCAGGTCTGCTCGATCATGTCGCGATCCGGGCTCCGGTGCCTACATGTTTCTGTAGGTATTCGACAGAGCGCGTCGCAAGGCCCTGTCGGAGCCCGATTCTCCGGATAGCCAACCGGACCGATAGGTTTTTGCTACTCAGACAGCTAGCGAAAGGGTGATCCGTTGAGCCGCTCGGTTCTCGTCACCGGAGGTAACCGGGGCATCGGCCTCGCCATCGCCCGAGCCTTCGCCCAGGCCGGCGACAAGGTCGCGATCACGTACCGCTCTGGAGAGCCGCCGCAGGAGCTCACCGACCTGGGTGTGCTGGCCGTGCGCTGCGACATCACCGACTCCGAGCAGGTGGAGCAGGCCTACAAGGAAGTCGAGGCCAAGCACGGCAACGTCGAGGTGCTGGTGGCCAACGCCGGCGTCACCAAGGACACGCTGCTGATGCGCATGTCCGAGGAAGACTTCGCCTCCGTCGTCGACACCAACCTCACCGGCACCTTCCGCGTGGTCAAGCGCGCGAACCGTGGCATGCTCAGGGCCAAGAAGGGACGCGTCGTCCTGATCTCCTCGGTTGTGGGTCTGATGGGTTCGGCCGGCCAGGCCAACTACGCCGCCTCGAAGGCCGCGCTGGTGGGCTTCGCCCGCTCCCTCGCCCGCGAGCTGGGCTCCCGCAACATCACCTTCAACGTGGTGGCCCCGGGCTTCGTGGACACCGCCATGACGAAGGTGCTCACCGACGAGCAGCGCGAGGCCATCCTGGGGCAGGTGCCGCTGGCCCGCTACGCGCAGCCCGAGGAGATCGCGGCAGCCGTGAGCTTCCTGGCGTCCGACGACGCCGCGTACATCACAGGAGCCGTCATTCCCGTTGACGGCGGATTGGGCATGGGTCACTGATCACCATGAGCGGAATTCTCGAGGGCAAGCGCATCCTCATCACCGGGGTGCTGATGGAGTCGTCCATCGCGTTCCACACCGCCCGGCTGGCCCAGGAGCAGGGCGCCGAGGTCATCCTCACCGCGTGGCCCCGCCCGTCGCTGACCGAGCGCATCGCCAAGAAGCTGCCCAAGCCGGTCAAGGTGATCGAGCTCGACGTCACCAACGACGAGCACCTGGCCCGCCTGGAGGGCCTCGTCCGCGACGAGCTCGGCGGCCTCGACGGCGTCGTCCACTCGATCGGCTTCGCCCCGCAGGACGCCCTCGGCGGCAACTTCCTGAACACCCCGTTCGAGTCGGTCGCCACCGCCATGCACGTCTCGGCGTTCTCGCTGAAGTCGCTGACCATGGCCTGCAAGCCGCTGTTCCCGGCGGAGGGCGCGGCCGTCGTCGGCCTCACCTTCGACGCGCAGTTCGCCTGGCCGCAGTACGACTGGATGGGCCCGGCCAAGGCCGCGCTGGAGGCCACCAGCCGCTACCTCGCCCGTGACCTGGGCAAGGAGAAGATCCGCTGCAACCTGGTCTCGGCCGGTCCGATCGGCTCGATGGCCGCGAAGTCCATCCCGGGCTTCTCGGAGCTCGCGGACGTCTGGAACTCCCGCTCGATGCTGGAGTGGGACATGAGCGACCCGGAGCCGGCGGGCAAGGGCGTCGTGGCCCTGCTGTCGGACTGGTTCCCGAAGACCACCGGCGAGATCGTCCACGTCGACGGCGGCCTGCACGCGATGGGCGCCTGACCGGCACCCGCATCCGTACGGCGGTGGCCGCGCCCTCCC
>NZ_JBHWBP010000380.1:0-7157 GCF_042735575.1 Streptomyces sp. NPDC059564
TCTACCCCCTGCCGATCATTGCCTTCGTGCTGGTCGTGTCGACGCCCCGCGGGGTGTTCAAGGGGCTGGCCTTCATCCTGGCCTGGCTCGGATGCTGCCGGAAGCCGACGTACCGGTCGGCCGCATCCAGGACCCCATGCACTTCCGCTCCGGGGGCACCGACCCCGGGCGCGACGGCTGCCGGGTGCCGCTGCCGTGGACCGCCGAGCCCTGGCACGACCCCTGGCTGCCGCAGCCCGCGGACTGGGCCACGTACGCGGCCGACCGTCAGGAGGGGCGCCCGGACTCCATGCTCACCCTCTACCGGACCGCCCTCGGCCTGCGCCGGGCCGCGGGCGCCTTCGGCGGGGGCTCGCTGGAGTGGCTCGACGCGCCCCCCGGGGTGCTGGCCTTCGCCCGGCCCGACGGGCTGCTGTGCCTGGTGAACCTCTCCGACGCGCCGGTGCCGCTGCCGGAGCACGCGAACGTCCTGCTGAGCAGCGCCCCGCCGGCCGGCGCCGGGCTGCTCGGGCCGGACACGGCGGTCTGGCTGCGGACCTGACGCCGCCACCGGACCGCCCCGCGGCGGCCCCCGCCCGTCACGGCACGGGCCGGGGCGGCCGGGGGCCGTCGTAGTGGCCGCTCGGCCGCATGCGCAGCGGCCGCTCCTGGTACTCCTCCAGCGCGTGCGCGATCCAGCCCGCCGTCCGGGCCACCGCGAACACGGTCTCCCCGGCCTCCGCCGGCATCCCGCAGGACACCGTCAGCACCGCCAGGGCCAGGTCCACGTTCGCGTGCAGGCCCGGCTGCCGGCTCGCCGTCGTCGCCACCACCTCGCGGGCCGCCGCCAGCGCGGGCGCCGCGTGGGGCAGGGCCTCCAGCCGGGCGAACAGGGCCGTGGCCCGCGGGTCCTCGCCGCGGTACAGCCGGTGCCCGAGCCCCGGGATCCGCCGCCCCGCCCGCAGGTGGTCCGCCACCACGGGGGCCGCCCCGCCCCGCTCCAGCGCCTCGGTGAGCGTGCGGTGCGCGAGCCGCCCCGCGACCCCGTGCAGGGGCCCTTCCAGCGCGCCGAGCCCGGCGGAGACGGCCGCGTACGGATGGGCGCGGGCGGAGGCCGCCACGCGTACGGCCAGCGTGGAGGCGGCCAGGTCGTGGTCGATGAGCAGCGCGAGCGCCAGGTCGAGGGCGCCCAGGGAGGCCTCGTCGGGCTCCCGCGCGGTCAGGCGCCGCCACAGCCGCCAGGCGATCGGGCCGGTCCCGCGGTGGCCGGTCCCGGCCGTCGGCAGCGCGCCGACCAGCGTCGGGATCAGGCAGCGCGCGGAGCCGAGCACGGCCTCCCCGGACAGGTCGAAGCGCAGCGGATCGGCGACGGCCGCGGCGGCGGTGGCCACCCGCAGCATGTCGATGGGCCCGCTGTGCTCCGGCAGCGCGGCGACGACCCGCCGTGCGGCGGCCAGCGGCCCGGGCGGGGCCGTGAACCGGGCCCCGCGCACCAGCGTGCCCGTCCAGAGGAACTCGGCGACCTCCTCGTAGCCGTACCGGGAGGCCAGCTCGACGGCGTCCACGCCCCGGAAGTAGTACCGGTCGGGCTCGATCAGGGTGAGCGAGGTCCGTACGGACGGCTCCCCGGCCGGGGTGTGCGCCGCGGCCTCGCGCCTGCTGCGCCGCGCCAGGGCCTCGACCTCGCGCGCGTCGAAGGTGCTGCCGCGCCCGACCGCGTCGCGGCGGCTCGTGAGCTGGCCGCGGCTGACGTACGCGTACACGGTGGCCGGTTTCACCCCGAGCAGCCCGGCCGCCTCACGGGTGCTGAGCCGCCGTCCGCCCTCCGCCTCGTCGTTCATGACGCACACCCTACATATATTGATTCAATCAACATTGACAAGGATTGAATCCATCATGGATGGTCAATCCATGAATGCAACCGTCGATGTGCCCCGCGGTCTCGCGGGAGTCGTGGTCACCGAGACCGCGCTCGGTGACGTCCGTGGCCGTGAGGGCTTCTACCACTACCGCCAGTACTCGGCCGTCGAGCTCGCCACGAGCCGCACCTTCGAGGACGTCTGGCACCTGATGTTCCGCGGCGAGCTGCCCGCGGACCGCGCCGGACGGGACGCCTTCACCGCCGAGACCGCCGCGCTGCGCCACCTGCCCGCACAGGTCCGGGACGCCCTGCCGGCGCTGGCCCGCGCCACCGCCCTCTCCGGGCCGCTCGCCGGGCTGCGCACCGCGCTCTCGCTGCTCGGCGCCACCGCCGGCTTCCGCCCCGTCTACGACCTCGACCCCGGCCGCCGGGCCGCCGACGCGCTCGCCGCCTGCGCCGCCGTACCGACGCTGCTCACCGCCCTGTACCGGCTGGGGCAGGGCCTGGAGCCGGTGGACCCGCGCGACGACCTCCCGTACGCCGCCAACTACCTGTACATGCTGACCGGGCAGGAGCCGGACCCGGTCCGGGCCCGCGCCGTCGAGCGGTACCTCATCTCCACCGTCGACCACGGCTTCAACGCCTCCACCTTCACCGCCCGCGTGATCGCCTCCACCGGAGCCGACGTCGCCGCCTGCCTGACCGGGGCGGTGGGCGCGCTCTCCGGACCGCTGCACGGGGGCGCGCCCAGCCGGGCCCTGGACACCCTGGACGCCATCGGTACCGCGGACCGGATCGGGCCGTGGATCCGGGAACGGGTCCTCGCCGGCGACCGGATCATGGGCTTCGGGCACCCGGTCTACCGCACCGAGGACCCGCGCTCGCGAATGCTGCGGGAGATCGCGCTGGGCTTCGGCGGACCGCTCGCGGACTTCGCCGTGGAGGTCGAGCGGCAGGTGGAGGCGATCCTCGCCGAACTCAAGCCGGGCCGCGAGCTGCACACCAACGTGGAGTTCTACGCGGGCGTGGTCATGGAGCTGTGCGGGCTGCCGCGCGAGATGTTCACCCCGACCTTCTGCGCGGCCCGGGTGGTGGGCTGGAGCGCGAACGTCCTGGAACAGGCCGCCGACTCGAAGATCATCCGACCGGCCGCCCGCTACACCGGACCCACCCCGCCCGAGCCGGTACCCGTACCGGGCTGACTACGATCGTCCGGGTGAACAGCAGGCAGCCCGCTCCGTCCGCCCGGACCGTCCCGGTCGTCGTCCTCTCCGGATTCCTCGGCTCCGGGAAGACCACCGTGCTCAACCACCTCCTCGCGCACCGGGCGGGGACCCGGATCGGAGCCGTGGTCAACGACTTCGGATCGATCGAGATCGACGCGATGTCCGTGGCCGGGCAGCTCGGCGACTCCATGGTCTCCCTCGGCGGCGGCTGCCTGTGCTGCGCCGTCGACGGCAGCGAGCTGGACGCGTACCTGGAGAAGCTCGCCGCGCCCGCCCACCGGATCGACGTGATCGTCATCGAGGCCAGCGGGCTCGCCGAGCCGCAGGAGATGGTCCGGATGCTGATCGCCAACGAGAACCCGGCCGTCCGGTACGGCGGCCTGGTGCAGGTCGTCGACGCGGCGGAGTTCGACGCGACCCGGGCCGCGCACCCGGAGACCGACCGCCACCTGGCCGTCGCCGACCTGGTGGTGCTCAACAAGACCGACCGGGTGGACGCCGCCGAACGGGCCCGGATCGAGGGGGAACTCGCCGCGCTCTGCGCCCCGGGCATCCCCGTGATCGGCGCCGACCACGGCCGGATCGACCCGGAGCTGCTCTTCGACCGGCGCCCCTGGGAGCGGACGCGGGGGCAGCTCTCCTTCGAGGACCTGCTGGCGGAGGCGGAAGAGCACGACCACGAACACGAACACGACGGCGACGGCGACCACGGCGGGCACCTGCACGCGGCCTACGAGACGGTCGAGTTCACCTCGGACGCGGCGCTCTCCCCGCGCCGCCTGATCGACTTCCTCGACCGCCGCCCGGCCGGGCTCTACCGGATCAAGGGCTTCGTCTGGTTCGGGGTCCCCGGCCATCAGGAGCGCTACGAGGTCCACGCGGTCGGCCGCTTCCTGAGGTTCGCCCCGGGCCCCTGGGGGCGGGGCGAACCGCGCCGGACGCAGCTCGTCCTGATCGGCTCCGCCCTCGACGGCCCGGGCCTGCTGCGCGAACTGCGGGCCTGCCGGGAGGAGGCTCCGCAGGACGCGCCGCCGGAGAGCATGTGGGGCGTCCTGCGGTACGTGGACCGGGTCGCGAGCGGGCCGGACGAGTAAGGCGCGTCAACGCCCTTACGCCCGCGAGGTGTTGCTGAGACGCTGGACGGATGGGCGCCGACGGGGAACGCGGGCGGTTCGTGGGCCGGCCGGCAGGCCGGCCGGTGGTCTGGTCCGGCGTGTGGGCGGCGGGCCTCACCGGCGCGTTCACGGGGCTGGCCTGGCTGTTCATGCGGTGGGACCTGCACACCAGGGCGGACTCCGGCCTGTCGCGGATGCAGGGGCTGGCCTGGATGTACCTCGCGCTCGCGGGGATCGTCGCGTTCGGCCTGCTCGCCGCCTCGCGCGGCCTGACGTCACGCGGAGTCCGGGCGACCGGCCTCGCCGCGGGGGTGCTCTACGCCGGGACGATCACGCTGGCGTACGGCTGGTCGGCGCGGGCCGCCGACGAGATCCTGCGGGACCGGGGCGTCGCGTACCCGGCCGTGGTCACCGCGACCTGGACCCGGGGGGACGGCGAATCGGGGGAGGTGCACCTGGCGGAGGTGCGGCTGCGGGACGGCCGGACCCTCACCCTCGCGGCGTCGCCGAGCCTCTTCCGCGGGGCCGCGTGGGCCCGGGAGCACCCGGTGGGCACGGAGTCCGAGGTCACCCTGGACCCGGAAGACGTGGCGCAGCCGCGCTTCGGACCACCGCCGACGGGGGCCGCCGTCGGCTGGCCGGCCGCCGGTGCCGGCGCGGTCGCCGCGGCGTCCCTGGCGGCGGCCGTTCCGCTGGGCGCCCGCACCGCGGCCCGCCGAGCGCACCGGCCCCACGGCCCGGAGCCCCGGGACGCGGTGCCCCGCGGCTGCGGGCAGGGCCTCCGGGACGCCTGACGCGCCCGGGCCGCCCGCCCGTCGGGCGCCGCCGTACCCCACCGGAGGCGGAGCGTCAGGCCACCTCCACGCCGTATTCGCGCAGGAGGTCCTCCAGGCCGCCGCGGTAGCCCTTGCCGCCGATCACGAACTTCCAGTCGCCGTTCGGGCGGCGCCGGAAGGAGCCGAGGACCAGGGCCGTCTCGCCCGCCCGGCCGTCGGAGACCTCCAGCTGGTCGATCTCCGCGCCGGCCGCGTCCAGCAGCCGGATCCGCGCGTCGGTGAAGCCCGCCAGGTCCGCGTCCGGATTGACCTCCGGGTCGATCGCGGCGACCAGCACCAGCCGGTCGGCGCGCTGCGGCAGCGCCTCGAAACCGACCTCGACGGCGGCCTTGTCGGGCGCCGAGTGCGGGCGGGAGCGCACCGAACCGTCCGGGGTCTGCGGGTTGTTGAAGAAGACGAAGTGGTCCTCGCTCAGCACCCGGTTGCCCTCGCAGACCAGCGCGCACACGTCCAGCGCGACCCGGCCCGACCAGGACATGCCCAGCACGTTGCGGTCGGCCGCCACCGGCGGGGGAGTGCGGGGCTGTTCCGAAGCGGCCTCGGCCGCCCGCTGCGCCGGCACCGCCGGGGCCTGCGGGCCGCCGCCCAGGCGCCCCCGCAGTCCGTACCGGTGCAGCAGCTCGACCAGCTCCGCCCCGGGAACCAATTCCAGCGGCTTGCCGTTGGCAAAGGTGTACGACCCGGGTCCGAAGGACGAAGTGGTGACCAGCACCCCCTTGTTCGCCCCCGCGTCCTGGACCGTGCCGTACAGGTCCCGCACCGCCGTAGGCGGGACGGTGTTGCGGTAGCGCTTGACCTGCACCACGATCCGCCCGCCCCGGATCGGGGCCGGGTCCAGCGCCTCCACGTCCACGCCGCCGTCGCCCGACCGCTGCGTGGTCACCGCCTCCATGCCCATCGCCCGGAACAGCTCGGCGACCAGGTTCTCGAAGGCGATCGGGTCCATCACGAACAGGTCCGGTTCCTCACCGCCGTCCGCGTGCCGGCCGTGGCTGACGACACCGCCTGCCCCGCCCACCTCACCCGGCCTGCGGCCGGGCCGTACGGCCGTCAGCTGGTCCGGCCGCGCCGACAACTGGCCGCGCAGGCCGTCGGCCAGGCAGTCCACGGCGCTCACCTGCTCCAGCCGCAGCCCGGAGAAGGCCGGGCGCGGGGCCTGCACGGTGGCCAGTACGATCTGCGCCTCCCGGCCCGTCACCGGATCGTGGTCGTCCACGAATCCGTTGACGACCACCGAGTCCAGCGCCCCGAACTCGTCCGCCGCGTACAGCTCGCGCAGCACCAGCAGCACGCACTGGGCCAGCAGGTCGCGGTACAGGGCCCGGCGCTGCGTCGCGGGCCGGGCCGTCTCCTTGTCCTGGTCCGTGCCGGCCACGTACCGCACGGACTTCGTCTCCGGCACGGCCTCGTAACGGGGCAGCTCCCAGTCCAGCACCAGCTGCCGCGCCGCCGGATCGTACGCCGCGGACACCTGGCGGGGCAGTTCCTCGGGCCAGGCCGTGGAGGCGTACAGGGCCGCCGAGAAGTACTCCACCGCCGCCTCGGGATCGCCCGCGCGCAGGGAGTCGGCCAGTTCGGCGAGACCGCCGTTGTGGCGGCGGATCCCGGCGAGCTGCCCGGCCGCCCACTGGTCGTACTGCTGCCGGTACGCGGCCAGTTGCCGCAGCCGCTCCTGCTCCGCGGCGTGCGCGGCCTGCCAGGCCCGCGTGTACTGGTCGTGGGCCTCCCGTTCGGCCTGGGCACGGCGGCCCGAGCCGAGCGTCCAGCCGCTGCTCTGCTGCTGGAACTGGTGGAGCTGGGGCATGGGCACCGGGTGGGCGAGGGTGCCGGGATCGAAGGGTTCGAGCCGCTCGTCGCGGACCAGGGAGGCCATCCGGAACGCGGGCGTCCGGCAGCCCGCCGCGAGCAGCCCCTGGAGGGCGGCCACCTCGGCTTCGATCCGCTCGGTGCGGCGCCTCGCCTCGGCCTCGCGGTGCTGTTTGTAGGCGGCCTGCTGTTCCCGCCGGTCCCGGGCCGCGTCCCGTTCGTAGGCCCGCTGCCTGCGCTCGGCCTCGCGCTGCTGGATCAGCTGCGTCTGCTGCTGCTGTCGCTGGGCCTCGGCCCAGACCCCGATCAACCCGCTCGGCCGACGACTCATCAA
>NZ_JBHWBP010000381.1:0-7155 GCF_042735575.1 Streptomyces sp. NPDC059564
GCGGCACGAGGTCGGTCAGCGACATCCGGTAGACCACCACGGCCGTGGACTCCTGCTCGGTGCTGGCCACGAACCAGCCCGCCGTGTTCGCGGCCGTCGTGCCGGTCTTGCCCGCCGCGCCGGGGTGCGCCTTGGCCGCGGACTTCGCCGATCCCCCGGTGACGGCGTCCCGCAGGGCCTCCGTCACCGTGCGCGCCGTCTTGGCGGACACCGCCCGGGCCGGCTTCGGGGCGCCGACCGGCACCGCGGCGCCGTTGCGGGTGATCGAGCGCACGGAGTACGGGTCGGTGTGCATGCCGTCGGCCGCGAAGGTCTCGTACGCGCCGGCCATGCGGATCGCGCTCGGCATCGAGTTCTCCCCGAGCGCGAAGGTGGGGATCCGCGGCCCGAGGCTCGATTCGAGCAGGCCCCAGCGCTGGGCGAACGCGTCCACCCGGTCGAGTCCGACATCGAGGCCCAGCTGGAGCATGGGGGTGTTCACGGAGTTCGCGACGGCCTGCTGCAAGGTCACCTGGCCCCAGTTGCGGCCGCCGTCGTTGCGCCCCTTCACCACCTTGCCGCTGCGGTCCCAGTACGGCCCCTCGGGCGTCTGTACGGTGACCTGGTCGTTGCCGTCGTACGTGGCCATGGGGGAGACGGGCGTACGGGCCCTGCCGCGCGTGCGCATCACACCCTCCTCCAGCGCGGCGGCGTACACGATCGGCGTGAAGGCCGTCCCGGCCGGGATGGTCGTCGCGTTCGACTCGTTGAAGCCCTGCTTCAGGTAGTCGGGGCCGCCGTACACGGCGAGCAGCCGCCCGTCGGGGGCGACGCTCGCCGCGCCGACCTTCGCGTGCTTGTCGGTGTCGGGACGCTTCTCCGCGTCGAAGTCCTTCTGGGCGTTCTGGACGGCGGCGGTCAGCGCCTCCATGCGGTTCCGGTCGAAGGTCGTGTAGATCTGGTAGCCGCCGAGGTCGAAGTCGGAGTCCTTGATGTGCCCGGCCTTGATCGCGTACGCCTTGGCCAGCTCCACCAGGTAGCCGTTCTGCGCGCCCGGGGTGCCGGACAGCGAAGACGCGGAGGGCTCGGGGAACTTCGTGTACGTGGCGCGCTCGGCGGCCGAGAGCCGGCCGGTCTCGACCATGCGGTCCAGGATCCAGTTCCACCGCTCGACGGCCCGCGCGTGGTTCTCCTTGCCGAGGGTCGGGTCGAACAGCCCGGCGCCCTTGAGGAGGGAGGCCAGGAAGGCGCCTTCGCTGGCGTTGAGCTGGGAGACGTCCTTGCCGTAGTACGCCTGGGACGCGCGCTGGATGCCGTAGGTGCCGCGGCCGAACCAGCTGGTGTTGAGGTAGTCCTGAAGGATCTGCTTCTTGTCCTTCTGGTTGTCCAGCTTCACCGCGAGCAGGAGTTCGGTGAACTTCCGGGAGAGGGTGCGGTCCTGGCTCAGGTAGGCGTTCTTCACGTACTGCTGGGTGATGGTCGACCCGCCCTGGGTCTCCCCGCCCGTCACCGCGGCGCGCACGGCGCGCAGGACGCCCGAGGGCGAGACGCCGGGGTCCGAGTAGAAGCTGGAGTTCTCGGCCGCGAGCACGGCGCCCTGGACCTGCGGGGGCACCTTCTCGAGGGGCATCTCCTGCCGGCTGACCCAGCCCGTACGGGCCATCGTGGAACCGTCGGCCCAGTAGTAGATGTTGTCCTGCTGTTTCGCGAAGGAGTTGAGATCGTCGGGTATGTCCGTGACCACGTACGCGCACGCGACGAACCCCACCATGCCGATGAAGGCGTACAGGCACGCGCCCAGCCACTGGCGCCCCGAGGGTATCCAGCGGCGCCAGCCGCTGCGGCCCGGTCTCGGGTAGGCGGGCCGCAGACGCCGCAGCTGCGGGCGGGCCGCGGCGGCGGCCTTGGCGCAAGCCGGTGCCAGGGCCGCTA
The DNA here is from genome assembly GCF_042735575.1 of Streptomyces sp. NPDC059564. Lineage (NCBI taxonomy): Bacteria > Bacillati > Actinomycetota > Actinomycetes > Kitasatosporales > Streptomycetaceae > Streptomyces > Streptomyces sp. NPDC059564. The sequence goes on from NZ_JBHWBP010000381.1 coordinate 1,912, forward strand.
CGAGGGCCGGTGCGAGGGCGCCCAGCGGACCGGGTTCCGTACGGGTCCGACGACGCGAACCGGAGCCCTTGAGGCGGCCCGACGGGGCTGCGCCGTCGTCCGTCGGGGCCGCCCGCCGGTCGTGCGGTCGTCCTCTTCCGGCCCTCTCCTGCCTGCCCACTCCGTATGCCCTTTCTGCCGTGCTTTCCCCACACCCTAGATGCTCGGGCTGTGCGACCGGCGAGGGGCGGGTCGGCCGCGTAAGCGGAACGGAACGATGGGGTCGTCAAGTTGTGCGAAGATTCCGTCCCCCGGTTCGAGTGGACCGGGTGACAAGGGGAAAAATAGTGATACCAAAGAGGTTCAGGCTCGCCGTCGGTGCGGCCCTGACCGTGGGCGTGGCGTCCGCAAGTCTGCTCGCTTCCTCTGCGAGTGCGGAATCCGGCCCCAAAGCAGCCGACCGGAAGACGGTCGACACCTTTGCCCGCCTCGCGGACGACGTGCTCTCGCAGCGCACCGAGGCCCTGGTCGAGGACCGGGCGGGGAATCACAATTCGGGCCGTACCACTGCGAAGACGCGCATGTCGGCCCAGCTGAAGAAGGACGAGGACGCCGCGATATCGTCGCTGCGTTCTCGTAAGACGCGGCTGGCGGAGCTCGGCGAGGCCTACACGGGCGCCGACACCAAGGTCTCCGTGGACAAGGCCACGGTGACCGGCGGCAAGGCGACCGTAGAGGTCACCGAGCAGACCACGCTCACGTACAAGAAGCTGCGCGGGGACGAGCCGGCGACGACCGACTTCCGCACGCGCTACGAGCTGAAGCTCACCAGCAAGAAGGGCGGTGCCTGGGAGCTGACCTCGATCAAGTCCCAGGAGGCCGGTCCGGTCGCGGTGAACGAGCCGGTGGCGGCCAAGGCCAACGTCGTCAAGGACGACGGCAACCAGTACCCGGACGGCACGCCCGCGTCCACCAAGTACCCGGCGCCGGCGAAGCCCAAGGCGAAGACCGGCGGCGCGTACGACTACGCGGCGATGGCGAAGTACGCGGAGAAGTACTGGAGCAACTACAACCCCGCGTACCGCAAGTTCAGCGGGGCCGGCGGTGACTGCACCAACTTCATCAGCCAGGCGCTGAAGGTGGGCGGCTGGAAGGCCGTTCCCGGCTCGACGTCGGACTACCGCAACTGGTGGTACGACGGCGCCCGCCAGTCCGACTCGTGGGTCGGCGCGAACGAGTGGGCCTGGTTCACGCTCTCCAACGAGCGGGCCGCCAACCTGGCGAACGTCTACCAGACGGACGTCGGCGACATCCTGCAGGTGGACTTCAACAAGGACGGGTCCAAGGACCACTCCATGATGGTGACCTACCGCAGCAGCGCCGGCATGCCGTACGTCACGTACCACTCCACGAACACCTACCGCAAGTCGCTCGCGAGCCTCATCGCGTCCTACCCGGACGCGGTCTACTTCGCATACCGCACCTGACGGTAGCCCTCCGGTCCCTCCCGCCGCGGAACCTCCGCGGCGGGAGGGGCCGGCCCGGGCGTGTTCGGAGGACTGCTGATGCGCAGCGTGACCTACTCGACGGGCGGGTCCCTCGACGGCTACATCGTCGGGCCGGACGGTGTGGCGCGCGGGCCGGCGTCGTTCGGCCAGCCGTAGCCGGTGCGCGGGGGATCGGGTACGGCGCCCACCGCGGCCAGGTCCCGGTCGGCGGCGCGCATCAGCTGACCGGCCAGATCCCGCATGGCCCGGCTCGCCGCCAGCTCGTCGCCGATCGCGTGGACTTCCACGTCCTGCGGGTTGCAGCGGGACCGGCCCCGGCCGGTCATGATCGTCGTGCCGTTGTCGAGCACCGCCCGTGCCGTGGTCGTGCCGTCCTCCTCCTCCAGGTAGACGCCCACCTGCCACTGTTCGGCGTGTGTCATGACGCGCCTCCTCACGCCCCGGGTCCTCCTCCTTCCAGGATCCCTCCGTACGGGCCCGGGCGCGCAGTCGCGGGACCTACCCGGCGGGGAGGGGGACGGGGCCGCCGGTCAGGGTGACGTGCAGGCCGTCCGCGCGGACCCGTACGGACGTGGCCGCGAGCCCCAGCGGGTAGGCCCGGGGCGCCTGCGCCTGCGCCTGCGGTCCGAACCGGTCGGCGGGGACGGAGCGGCCGAACACGGTGAGCCCGTCGACGGCGAGGGAGACCTTCCCGTCCGCGAGCGCGGGCCGCAGCGTCAGCTGTCCGGCGCCGCCCGGGCCCACGGCGGCGAGGACGGTGCCGTTCTCCGGGTCGGTGCTGACCGAGGCCACCGGCACCCCCGGTCTGGTGGTCCGGATCGCGTCGGCGATCGCCTGCGGGGGGACGGTCACCTCGGCCCGGGTACTGCCGACGGTGGCCTTCGCGCCGAGGCGGACGTCGTCGAGCCGAGCTTGGACGCGGAGGGGGGAGAGCGTCCCCACGCGGGCGGCGTCGCTGCTGATGTCCAGCCGGGGGATGCGCTCGTGCGCCAGGTCCCACAGGGCCCAGTCGTCGCCGCCCACGCCGACCGACACGTCGTCACCGAGGCCGGGAGCCGCCTGCGCGACGCGGTGCTGGATCACGGTGCGGGCCGCGGATTCCGCCCCGACGGCGGCGACGGCCACCAGGACCGCGCCGGCGGCGACCGTGAGGAGGAGGTGGCGGCGCACGGCCGCCCGGAGCCTTGCCAGGAGGCGCTTCATCACCGGTCTCCCTCGGGGTCGAGATGCGGAAGGATTCGGTCCAGCCAGCCGGGGAGCCACCAGTTGGCACGCCCGAAGAGGTACATGGAGGCGGGCACCAGGAGCAGGCGGACCACGGTGGCGTCGATGACGACACTGACGCCGAGGCCCAGCGCGAGCATCTTGACGGCGACGTTCGTGGAGAGCAGGAACGCCAGGAACACACTGGTCATGATCAGCGCCGCGCAGGTGATGACCCGGGCCGTGGCGGCGAGACCGGTGGCCACGGCCAGGTGGTTGTCCCCGTGGCGCAGCCACGTCTCGCGGATGCGGGAGAGCAGGAAGACCTCGTAGTCCATGGAGAGCCCGAAGACGATCGCGAACATCATCATCGGCACGTACGACTCCACGGGCACCGTCTCCGTGACGCCGAACAGCGCCCCGCCCCAGCCCCACTGGAACACCGCGACGACCACGCCGTAGGCGGCGGCGATGGAGAACAGGTTCAGCACGGCGGCCTTGAGCGCGACCAGCGGGCTGCGGAAGACGCTGAGCAGCAGCAGGAACGCCGCGGCGGCGACCACGCCCACGATCCGGGGCAGCGTCGAGGCGAGGGTGTCGGTGAAGGTCTGGGTGGCGGCGGCGGTGCCGGTGACGTATCCGGTGGCGCCGGTGCCGGACAGCGCCCGCGGCACCGTGTCCTCCCGCAGGGTCCGGATCAGGCCGGCGGTGGCCGGGTCCTGCGGACCGGTGGCGGGGGTGACCGTGGTGAGGAGCAGGGCGTGGTCGGGGCTGGGGACGGGGGCGGTCACGGAGGCGACCCCCGGTACGGCCGTCAGCTGCCGCTTGAGCGAGACCGCCAGTTCCTGACGCCGCCCCTCGTCGGCGACCCGGCCGCTGTCGAGGTGGGCGACGACGGTGAGGGGCCCGTTGGCGCCGGGGCCGAACCCCTCGGTGATCAGGTCGTAGGCCCGGCGGTCGGTCCTGGTGGCGGCCTGCGCCCCGGCGTCGACGTGCCCGAGCCGCATGGACGCGGCCGGGACGGCGAGGACGCCCAGCACGAGCAGACCCCCGGCCAGGAAGACCCAGGGGCGCCGGCTGACCCTGACCGCCCAGCGGCGCCAGACGTCCGACTCGCCGGTGGGCTCGGCGACCGGCGTGCGCACGTACAGGCGGTCGATGCGGCGGCCGAGGAGTCCCAGCAGCGCGGGAGTCAGCGTCACGGACGCGGCGGCGGCCACGACGACGCTGAGCCCGGCCGCGACACCGAGGGTGCCGATGAAGCCCACGCCGGACACGCACAGCCCGCCGAGCGCCATCGCCACGGTGGCGGCGGCGACCAGGACGGCACGGCCGCTGGTGGCGACCGTACGGCCGACCGCCTCGGCGGGATCCGCGGTGGACGGCAGGAGCGCCCGGTAGCGGGTGGCCAGGAAGAGGGCGTAGTCGATGCCGACACCGAGGCCGATCATCGCGGCCAAGGTCGGGGCCGCCTGGCCGAAGTCGAACGGCCCCGCCAGCAGGCCGAGGCCGCCGAGGCCGATGGCCAGGCCGAGCACGGCCGTCAGCAGCGGCAGCCCGGTGGCGGCGACGCTGCCGAAGCCGATCAGCAGGACGAGTACGGCGACGGCCAGCCCGATGGCCTCCGACACGCGGTCGGCGGACCTGGGCGTGGCCAGCTGCCCGAGCGGATCCCCGTACTCGACGGTGAGGTGCTCGGCGCGCAGCGGCTCGACGGCGGCGTCGACCCCGGCGAGGTAGGAGGGGTCGAAGGACGCCGGGCTCGTCGTGAAGCGGACCGTGACCTGCGCGATGTCGCCGCGCGCGGAGACCGCCCCCGGCGTGGCGAGCGGGTCGGCCACCGAGAGGACCTCCGGCAGGCGGCCCAGGCCGGCGACGGCCGATTCGACCGCGGCCCGGTGATCACCGACCGGACCCCCGCCGGACTTGATCACGATGGGGGCCGCCGTGCCCCCGGAAGCGCCGCCGTGGGCCGTGATCAGGTCGGCGCCGGTCTGGGCGCTGGTACCGGGCAGGGAGAAGCTGTCCGCGTAGGTGCCGCCCCAGGTGTGGTCGGCGAGCGCGAGGCCCGCGAGCAGCAGGACCCACACCGCGACGACCCGCCAGGCGTGCCGGGCGCACCAGCGCCCGCTCCGGTGGAGGAGTCCGGGCTCCTCGGCCGTTGGAATGTTCATGGGGCCCCACTGTGCGCGGCGCCGGTAAGGGGATCATGGGCGCAATGTTCGGGGAATGTACGGAGCCCGTCGCGCCCGCCGCGTACGGAGCCCCGCGCGCCCGCCGGGTACGTACGGGGCTCCGTGCGCGCGCCTGCCGCGTACGGGCTCCGCGCGCCCTCAGTCGGCGTCGGGCGCCGCCGGCAGGGTGACGGTGAAGCAGGCGCCGCCCTCCGGGCCGTGCCCCTCCACGCGGATGCGGCCGCCCAGGCGACCGGTCAGCCGGTGGGCGATGGCCAGCCCCAGGCCGCTGCCGACCGGGCGGGTGCCCCGGTAGCGCTCGTGGAGGGCGCCGCTGTCGAAGGCGACGCGGACGTCGTCCTCGGTCAGTCCGGGTCCGC
>NZ_JBHWBP010000382.1:0-1134 GCF_042735575.1 Streptomyces sp. NPDC059564
GGGGGGGGGGGGGGGGCGGCGGGGGGGGGGGGGGGGGGGGGGGGGGGGGGCCGGGGGGGGGGCCCCCGGGGGGGGGGGGGGGTGGGGGGCGGGGCGCGCCGTCACGGCCCGCGGGGGGGGGGGGGGCGGGTGCGTTCGGAGCGGGGACCGCCGCTGCGGGGGCGCCCGGTGTGGGAGTGGCGGCCGGGGGAGTGCCCGCCGCGGGACCCGCCGCCCCTGGACCCGCCAGTGCGGGGACGGCCGCTGCGGGACCCTCCGCCGCCGGGCTGCCCGGCGGGGGAACGGCGGCTGCGGGAGCGCCCGTCACGGGACCCTCCGCCGCCGGACTCCCCGGCGGGGGAACGGCTGCCGGGGTAGCACCCGCCACGGGACCCTCCGCCCCGGGACTGCCCGGCGGGGGAACGGCCGGCGCGGGGTCGGCCGGCGCCGAGGGGCCGGCCGCCGGGGCAGCGGGAACCGCCGCCTGACCGGCGCCGGGGACGGGGTCCGGGACGGGGTCGGGGACGGCGCCGGGGACGGGGTCGGGGACCGGCAGGGCCGAGGCCATCCGTTCCGGCGTCCAGAAGGCGGCGGCCTCCCGCGCGGTCCAACGGCTCGGCGCCGCCTGCGCGCTGTCCGCCTCCGTGACGGGCAGCGGCCCGCCCGGCAACAGCAGGGCGGCTGTGGCCGCGGCCGCGGCCACCGTCAACGTACGTCGCATGCATCGCTCCTGTGGATGGTGGCCCCGACCCGGCGGCCTGGATGTCCTAGATGGCCTGCGGAAAGCGGAACAGCCGGTCCGGGTCGTACCTCCGCCGGACCCGCTCCAGCCGGGGGAGGTTGGGGCCGTAGTAGGCCTCGCGCCAGCCAACGAGTTCCGGGTCGGCGTAGTTCTGGTACGCGCCGCCGCCCGCCCACGGGCGCAGGTCCTGCCAGAGCCCGTCGAGCCAGGCCCGGTGCCGGGCCACCTCGGCGCCCGGCGCGGACGCGGGCCAGTAGACGAGGTACTGGCCCAGGAAGGCGCTGTCCCGGTGGACGAAGGCGGTCTCGGCGGCGGGCACCCGGTTCAGGGCCCCACCGCACACCCCGTCGAACTGGACCACCCCGAGGCCCCCGCGCGGCGCCTCCCGCGCGTACCGCCGGACGGCCTCCACT
>NZ_JBHWBP010000382.1:1144-7144 GCF_042735575.1 Streptomyces sp. NPDC059564
CTCCAGGACGGCGCCGGCCGCGGCCTCCGGCAGCCCGGCCGCGCCCCAGAAGTCGGAGCGGGCGGCGTATGAGTCCCGGCCCAGGCGGCCCTGCGGGTCCCGGCCGGGCAGGCGGCCCGGGAGGCGGCACTGGGCGGGGGTCCGGTCGAGGCAGCCCGCCATGGCCCGCACGGTGTCCCCGTAGCTCCGTACGACGGTCCAGCTGTCCCGGGGCTCCCGCCCCACCAGGCCCGCGAGCCGCGACAGCTCCCGCTCCAGCTCGGCGCGCCCGTCGAGGCACACGACCCGTACGGCGGGCACGGCCCCGCCCCCGCCCCCGCCGCCGGACTCCACCGTGAACTCCACCTGGCTCCAGAACGGATCCGGCAGCCCGCCCAGCCAGCGCTGCCAGCCGCGCAGCACCGCCGGGGAATCGGCGTCGGCCCAGTGCAGTTCGGCGAAGGCGGCGTCGGCGACCGGATGGGTGCGCAGCCGGAACTCGGTGACCACCCCGAAGTTGCCGCCGCCGCCCCCGCGCAGCGCCCAGTACAACTCGGGCTCCTGGCCGGGGCCGACCTCCCGTACCACCCCGTCCGGGGTGACCACCCGGGCGCCGGCGAGCCGGTCGGAGGTGGTTCCGTAGGCCCGAGAGGAGAGACCCAGGCCACCGCCGAGGGCGAGCCCCGCGATCCCGACGGACGGGCACAGCCCGGCGGGGACGCCGAGCCCGCGCGCGGCCAGGGGCCCGTGCACATCGGCGAGCCGGGCGCCCGCGCCGACCCGCACCTCGTTCCCCTCGACCGTGACCCGGGCCATCGCCCCGACGTCGACCACCAGCCCGGCGGCGACGGTGGACCACCCGGCGTAGCCGTGGCCGCCGCCGCGCGGCACCACCGGTGCGCCCGAGCGGCGTGCGAAGTCCAGGCAGACGGACACGTCCCCGGCGTGCGCGGGGTAGGCCACGGCCCCGGGGGCGACGGCGTCGTAGCGGGGCTGGAACAGCTGCCGGGCCTCGGCGTAGTCCCCGTCGCCGGGCAGGACCACCCGACCGTCCACCGCACGGGCGAGCGCCGCGAAGTCGGGGGCGCCCCGCGCGGACCGGTCGGCCGCCGCCCCGACGGAGGCCAGGGCGGCGGCCGCGGTACCGGCGAGGACCCGGCGGCGTGGGATGCTCATCCCACCTTCCTGCCACTGCCCGCCCCGATCGGCGCGAAGGCGGGCCCGCCGCCCGCCGATTGTCAGCCAAACAGATTAAGCCCGCCGCCCCGGGACCCCCGCGGCACTCGCGCAGCCCGTATCCCGCTCGCCGGGGCGCGGCGGGGCCGAGGACCCCCTCTTCCGGCGCCCGCTCCGGCTCCGGACGCGCGGTGCGGGACGGATCCTGTGGGCGTACGACGAGGCGCACGTCGACGCCCTCGCCGCCCCTGTGGGCGTGCGGCTCCGCGAGCGTCACGCCTCCCCGACGATGGCGGTGTCCGTCCGGCTCCCGTCCCCCGCCGACCGCTGCGACGCGGCCCACGAACGCGGCGACCGCCCGCGCCACCACAGTGGCGTGCTCTGCCGCGGCGGGCCGTACCGGAGCGTTTCCCGCCGGACCCCGGATCCGCGCCCCAGCCGAAGCACCCTCACGCGGCCCCCGGCTTGCGGGCCAGGATGAAGCACTGGGGGCCGTTCTCGTGCGCGGCCGGCTGCCGGACCAGGCGGCTCACCTCCGGCAGGCCCGCCTCGCCCAGCAGGCCGGCCATGAGGGGCGGCGGGGTCCGGTACACGTCGAGGTCGACCGGGTGGCCGTAGGCGTGGGCCAGGACGCGGCGCTCGTCGCCGGCCTCGAAGGCGATCAGCGCGTGGCCGCCCGGCGCCAGTACCCGGTCGAACTCCGCGAAGACGGCGGGCAGTTCCCCCGGCGGCGTGTGCCCGGTGGAGCACCAGGCCACGACCCCGCCCAGCACCCCGTCCGCGACGTCCAGCGAGGCCATCCCGCCCACCTCGAACCGCAGCCCCGGATAGCTGCGCCGGGCCACGGCCACCATCGCCGGGGACAGGTCGACGCCGAAGGCCCGTATGCCGAGTGCGTCGAGGTACGCCGCGATCCGGCCCGGGCCGCAGCCGAGGTCGGCGACCGCCCCGCCACCGTCGGCGCGTACGTACTCGGCGAAGGCGCCTAGCACGGCCCGGTCCAGGGGTTCGGCTTCCAGGACCCCCGTCAACAGCCGGGCGTAGTCGACGGCGACGGCGTCGTAGGACGCCCGTACGGCACTCAGGCGCGAGGTCTCTGTCATGCCCCTGAACAGTAGCCCGACCGGCCGCCGCTCTCACCCCCGGTCCGGGCCCCACCGCGCCTGTTCCGCGCCCGTTCCGTCCCCGGCAGCCCTCCCGTCAGCCCCCGGCCAGGGGATGTGGCAGCTCCGCCCACTGGTCCCCGGGCACCCCCGGGCTCAGCCGCATCAGGGTCAGCGCCTTCACCGGCAGCGGCCCGCTCCGCAGCAGCCCGGAGTCGGCCGTCGGCGGCAGGCCGTCCAGTGCCGCGGCCAGGGCTTCGCCGAAGGCCGCCGACGAGCCCGCGGTGGAGGCGAGGGCCCCGGCCGCCAGGGAGCCGAAGAGCTTGCGCCGCAGCACCGTCTCGTCGTCCGTGACGAGCCGCCCCGCCAGCGGCGGCACCGCCAGCCCGTGCCGGGCCAGCCGGGCGGGGCTGATCCGGATGTCGGCGAGGTCGCGGTAGACCAGCCGCAGCGGGGCGCCGTCGGGGGCCAGGACGACGAGGAGGTTCTGGCCGTGCGCCTCCAGCGCCACCCCGAGGTCGAGCACCGTCAGGCACACCGACAGCGCCAGGCGCGCGAACTCCGCCTGCCAGGCGGCGGAACGGGCCAGGGCGGTGCCCGCGAGCGCCGCCACCGGCACGACCCGCTCGCCGGGCCCCGCGTACGCCTCCGGGGCCTCGCGGAGCACCGCCGCCAGGTCCGGGCTGTACGCGGTGGCCGCGCCCAGGGTGCGGGTGATGTGCAGCCGGCCGTCGAGCCGCTCCGTCAGGGCGTGGGCGAACGCGGAGACCACGGCCGCCGTTTCGACGGAGTACGCGGAGATGTCCCGGACGGAGGAGGTCAGCCGGGTGCTGAGCGCCGTCTTCACATGGGCGCCGCCCGCCGCCGGGGCGAGCGTGCGCAGCGCCATCAGCGGATGCGCCGCGAAGGCGGCGGACCGCACCTCCTCGCCCTTCAGGACGTGCTCCGCCTGCCACGGGTGCACCGGCACCAGGATCCGGTCCCCGTCGCGCAGGTGCTCCGGCCACTCCCCGGTCACCAGGCACTCCCGCGCCGGTACGGGGACCAGCCCGAGTTCCACCAGCGGCCGGTGCTCCGGCGCGTAGGCCAGCTGCTCGGACACCGAGAAGCCGGGACGGGAGCGGCAGTTGGGGTGGTAGGGGTGGCCGTCGACCACCCGCTGCTCCCACTCCCAGCCGGTCCGCGGCTCCTCGCGGGGCCCCGTGGGCTGCCCGGCCCGGGACAGGGCCAGGGAGGCGGTGCTGTCGTCCAGTTCGGCGGCGAAGGAAGCCCCGTGCGGCACCCGCAGCGCCCGGACCAGCCGCGCGGCCTGCCCGTACGTCCGCCCGTCGAGCCGCAGCGCGGTGACGCGGGCGTCGGTGGCGTACGGGTCCACGGGCGGCCCCTCCAGCAGCCCGCCCCCGGCCAGCAGCAGGGTGAGCGAGCCCGGCCCGTGCCTTCTGCGCACCACCCACGGCAGCGGTTCGAAGGCCAGCGCCCGCCACAGCCGGGTCAGCACGGCGGCCCGCGCACCGTCCAGCGAGGCCTCGTACGCGGACCCGAGCCCGGGCCGTACGTCGGCCAGCGCGGCGGAGACGGCCTCCTCGGCGGCGGTGGCGGCCGGGGCGCCGGTGGGGGCCGTGGTGCCCGGGATGTGGCCGGGATCGGGGACGTGCGTACTGCGGTCCAGGGTCCCATTCCTTTCGCGTCGCTCTAGCTGATGATCATGTCATCATCGCGGATACTGAAGATCACGGCCGGTGGTCCCACCCGCGGACCTCCGGCGCACCGGATGGACCGAATGGAACCAGTGGACCTCAACTCCGCCGCCGACGCCCGCGCGGCCGCGCCGCTCCTGAACTGCCTGCTGCGGGAGGTGGCCGACGCCGAGGGAGGGGGCGTGCACCGGCTGCGCGGCAGCGGCCGGCTCCTGCGGGTGCGCGGCGGACACCGGCCCGCCGACCCGGCCCTGCGCACGGCGGACGGCTGGCATCCGCTCAGCCACGCGGAACTGGTCAAACTCACCTCCGACGAACTGCGCCAGTACACCGGAGTCACCAACGACGAGCTGCCCGCCGAGATCGCCGACAGCCGCGACACCGTGGCCGTGCTGCTGGCCGCACGGGCCGCCGCCGAACCCCCGCAGGACCCCTACCTGCGCTCCGAGACGGCCCTGGTCATGGGCCATCCGTACCACCCGGCGCCCAAGACGCGGGGCGGTGCGCCCGCCGCGAGCTGGCTCCCGTACGCCCCGGAGGCGTACGCCCGCTTCCCGCTGGTCGTGCTGGGACTGCGCGAGGACCAGGTGGCCGAGGAGGGCGGCAGGGCCGCCGCCGACGCGGTCGACGCGCTGGCCGGGATCCTCGACGGCCCGCGCCCGCCCGCCGGGTACCGGGCGCTGCCCGCCCACCCCTGGCAGCTCGAACTGCTCGCCGGGCGGCCCGCGGTGCGGGAGGCCTTCGCCGACGGGCGGCTGCTGCGGCTCGGCCCGACCCGGCTGCCGGTATGGCCCACCGCGTCGATCCGGACCGTGCACGCCGCCGGGCCGGAGGGCGACCTGTTCGCCAAGTTCAGCCTGGACGTGCGCATCACCAACGACATCCGCCGGCTGTGGCGCCACGACCTGCTGACCCTGCGCCGCACGGACTCCGCCGTCGAGGACGCCTTCGCCGACCTGCGCCGGCGTACGGGATCCGGCGCGGTCTGGCTGTGCGACCGCGGCTACCGCACCGCCGCCTTCGCCTTCGAGGAACTCGCCGTCCTGGTCCGCGACGGCCTGCGCACCCGGGTGGCCGAGGGGGCGACCCCGCTGCTGGCAGCCGCGCTCGCCGAGGACTTCCCCGGCAGCCCGCTCGCGGCCGCGGCCGACCCGGCCGCCTGGTGGCGGGCGTACCTGCGCCATGTCGTGCCTCCGGTACTGGACGTCTTCGCCCGGCACGGGATCGTGCTGGAGGCCCACCTCCAGAACTGCCTGGTCGCGGTCGACGACCGGGGCATGCCGGTGCAGGCCCTCTTCCGCGACGCGGAAGGGGTGAAACTCCCCCGGGACATGCCGCGCGAGGCGGCCTGGCAGCGGCTCGTGTACTGCCTGGTCGTCAACCACCTGGCGGAGGTCGCGGCGACCCTGGCCGAACACCATCCGGAACACGCCGACGGGCTCTGGCCGGCGGTCCGCGAGGAACTGCTGCGCTACGACGCCGCGTACGGGCTCCCGGAGATCGCGGAGCTGCTGGCGGCCCCCGCGGTCCCGGCCAAGACGAACCTGCTGCTGCGCTGGACCCGCGCGGACGGTGCCGACGCGCGGTACCTGCCGCTGGCCAACCCGCTGCGGGGGTAGTGGCGCCCGTCGCGGGAGTGGGATTTGGCCAAGGTGGGCCGGCGGGCGGAACGCCCGTACCGAAAGGTATAGACCAATGCTAGGTTGTCCGGGCAGACCGCGCAGTCCTTGACCACCCGTCAGAGGAGAAGCCATGCCCTCCCCTTCGCGGGGCGGCGGCCAGGCCGTCATGCCCAAGTACCAGCGGATCGCCGCAGCGCTGCGGGACGAACTCGACCGCGCCGCCGCCCACGGATCCGGCGGCCGGCTGCCGTCCGAACGCACCCTGGCCGCCCGCTACGGGGTCAACCGCCAGACCGTCCGCGCCGCGCTCCAGGAGCTGCGCGCCGACGGACTGATCGTCACCGGCCGCCGGGGCACCCGGGCGGCCGGGACGCCGGCGGGCGGGCCTCTGGGCGCGGGCCCCCCGGGCGCCGGGGGCCTGGG
>NZ_JBHWBP010000383.1:0-7116 GCF_042735575.1 Streptomyces sp. NPDC059564
GTACTGCTGCACGCTCATGTGCCGCCCCCCCCGTACGTCGTTCCGTACGCGGCCGCGCCGGGCCCGTTCGCGGGAGCCGGCGAGGCCGCGGTCCCGGGCCCTCCCCGTACGCGTTCACGTTGGCTTCCCCACCCCGCCGCCCGGGCGGACCGGGGCGGGGGACCTCAGGGGCGGGTCAGGGGCGGGTCAGCCCCCACGTCTGCAGGCTGAAGGGCCGTCCCTTCTCCTCACCGGTGATCAGCGGTACGTCGAGCAGCCGGAAGCCCGCCTTGGTGGCCACGGCGACGCTGGCGGCGTTCTCGGGCTCCAGCTCCAGGACGACCTCCTGCGCGCCCAGTTGCCCGAAGGCGTAGTCGGCCATCACCCGCACCGCGCGCACCGCCAGCCCCTGGCCGCGGTGGGCCGGGCCGACGGCGTAACCGATCTCGGTCCCCTCGGGGGCGCGCCGCAGCATCACCTCACCGAGGGGTGCGCCGCCGTCGACGGTGATGGCGAGGAGGACGGCCACGCCCTCCTCCCGCAACTGTCGCGCCCGGGCCAGGCGCGCGCCGGCGGCCGCGTCGTCGAAGGGGGAGACGATCGGCGTCCAGTACGCGATGTCGGGGTGGTCGAAGAGCTCCGGCATCGTGGCCAGGTCCGCCTCGGTCCAGTCGCGCAGGACGAGGCCCTCCCCGGAGAGCTCGATCCGCTGGGGAAACGACGATGTCGTGCTGGTCATGCTGAGGAACCTCCGTGGCCTGTTCGCGACGGGCGGGGCAACCGCCGTCGGGCGCGAGGGCCGACCGGTGTTCCGCCCCCGTCTTCTTCCGTCCCCAGATCGTCTCACCGATCGGACGTTCGAAGGACGGCCGGGTCCCGGCGGCTCCGTGGGGCGGGGGTCCGGAAATCAGGGGTCGGCGGGGACCGGAACTGTGTGGATAAGGCCATGACCACTGGATTCCCGCCGATGAGGAGGTACCCGCCGACTCCGCCCGGATCGATCCCGCTCCGGTCACCGATGGCTGTCGGGGGACACGCACCTCAACTTCGGCTTCCACCAGCAGGCTTCCGGTCTGCAGGTCGGCCATGCCCGCGTGGTGACCGGCCACCCCGACTTCGCCCGGCTGTGTGACGTGTACATCTCCCCGGGAGTACGGGGGAACGGGCGTGGGAGCGGTACTCGTCAGCGGTCGGCCCCGAACTCCACCGAGACGGCGCGGCGGTCGCGCAGGCCGCGGTCGAGCAGGACCACGGAGCCGATGCCGGAGCCGGCGGCCGCGGCCAGGCCGTCGCGCCCGATCCGGTCCAGCAGCTTCGCGAGTCCCCGCCGATGGAGCCGGAAGACCCGCGGTGAGGCCGTCCGGCGGCGGGCGTGCTGGCCCGACAGCGCCTCCTGGGGCCCGACGTCGAGGACCACCATGTGCAGGGGACGGCCGGACCGGCCGGCCGTGTGCGCGAGCCACCGGCGCATCCAAGGCCTGCTGCCGCAGTCGTGTATGAGCAGGGGGTGGCGGAGCCTCATCTCGGAACGTATCCACCGCATGTGGCTCAGCCGCGCCCAGGGCCGGTACGCCCCGTACGGAAGCCAGTCGGGCATCCGTGCCTCGTGCGCGGTGCGGGTGGCGCGGGGATCGACGACGATGGCTGTACGGGACCACGCGCGCAGCAGCGTGCTCTTCCCGCTCCCGGGAAGTCCGGCGACGACGACCGCGGCGTCCGCCGGATAGGACAGCCTGACGTCACCGCCGGACCGGCGCCGCAGGTCGACGACGCCACGGGGGGCCAGGACCCGGCCGGGCGGCGGGCCGGGCCGGTCCGCCGCCGGGACGGGGACCTGCGGCAGTCCTGCGGGGTACTCGGTGCTGAGGGGTGTGCTCAAGGTGACGGGCCGTCCGGATGCGGGGTCGTGGAACGACCCCGAGGCTACGCGACCGGCCCCGCACGGGCGGACGGGAAGCCGGACTCGGGGTGTGGTGGACTGTCAGTGCCCGGGGCCAGCATGCATACCTGGGTCATGCCCCAGATCCTCCGTCGCGGGCAGGCACTCGGCGAGCAGGTCGACGACGTCGCGCCAGGCTCGCTGCGCGTGCCGTGGGTGGTAGCCGACGCCGGGGACCACGGGGTGGCCGACCGGCGGGTGGTGGAAGGCGTGCAAGGCGCCGCCGTAGACCGTGAGGCGCCAGTCGACGCCCGCGGCCTGCATCTCGGCGGTGAACGCGTTCCGTTGCGCGGACGGCATGATCGGGTCTTCCGACCCGACCCCGGCCCACACCGGGCAGCGAATGCGCGCCGCCTCGCCCGGTCGGCCCGTGGTCAGTGCGTTGACCGTCCCGATCGCGCGCAGGCTGACGCCGGCGCGCCCGAGTTCCAGCCCGACGGCACCCCCCGTGCCATAGCCGACGGCGGCGATCCGGTCGGGGTCGGTCCGCGGTTCGGTGCGCAACACATCGAGCGCCGCATGGCCGATCCCTCGCATCCGCTCGGGGTCGGCGAGCAGTGGCAGGCAACGGGCCAGCATCTCCTCGGGGTCGCCCAAATAGCGCCCGCCATGAAGGTCGAAGGCCAGCGCTACGTATCCCAGCTCGGCGAGAGCATCGGCCCGGCGGCGCTCGACGTCGCTGAGCCCCATGCCCTCTGGTCCGAGCAGCACCGCGGGCCGGCGGTCGACACCGGCCGGGAGCGCGAGGTGCCCGATCATCGTCAAACCGTCGGCCGGATACTCGACCATACGCGTCGTAATCGTCGTCATGAGACTGGACTGTAGTGATCGTCGGGCCCGGTCCGGCCGGTGTTCTGCCGCTGGCAGAACAGCGCGGGTATCCCTCTGAAATACGGCGAGGGCCCACAAGAACCGTCACAAACCCCGCCCCCACGGCAGCGCTATCGGATCACCTGCCCGGGCCACGGCGTTGGAGGCTGACCCTCGCAGCAGGATTCCGGGGTCCCGGCGCTGACCGTGAGGGTCGCCCCGGCCGGCAACCCCCACGGCACCGCTGCGATGTGGATCCGCGACCGCCTCGACGGCCTGTTCAGCGACGAGGACTTCACCGCTGGTACCCGCGCGACGGCCGCCCCGGGCTCTCGCCCGCGCAGCCGGCCACCGTCTGCGTGCTGCGGTACGCGCTGAACCTGTCGGACCGCCAGCGCCGCCGCGAGGAGGTGCGCTGCCGCATCGACTTCAAGTACGCCCTCGGCCTGGAGCTGGAAGACCCCGGCTTCCACCGCGGCGTGCTGTCCGACTTCCGCGACCGGCTCGCGAGGGCGACCGCGCCGACCGGCTGCTGGGCCCGGCGCTGACCCTGATTCGGCGGGCCGGCCTGCTCAAGGGGCGCGCCGCCCGCGGCAGTCGACCATTTCCATAAACTGTGAATATAAAAATGCTATGCTTCGAGCATGAGTCGTCAAGACACCGCTCCTGGCGCGTCCGCCGCCATCGGGGCAGCCCTCTACGGCCTGGCCACCAGGGCCGCGAGACGCCTGCCCCGGGACATGAGCCTGACGTCCGCCGCCACCCTGGCCACCCTGGACCGGACCGGCCCGCGGCGCATCACCGATCTGGCCGCGGTCGAGGGCGTCACCCAGCCCGCGATGACCACCCTGGTCCGGGTGATGGAGGAGTCCGGCCTGGTCGAGCGGCGGGGTGACGCGTCCGACAAGCGGGTCACGCTGGTGTGCCTGACCGAGGCAGGCGCCTCCTATGTCCGGACGCGGCGCCAGGCGGGCGTCCACGCGTTCGAGCGGTTGATCGACGAGCTCACCGGCGACGAGGTCGAGGCGCTGGTGGCGGCCCTTCCGGCACTGAAGCATCTGGCAGAGCTCGAAAGCCAGGACCGCGGAGGGCCGAAGCAGTGACCGGGCAGCCGGTCGGCGGGGTCGCGGCGAAGGCGTTCCCGGTGGCGCGTTCCGAGGCGCGGCCGCTGGTCCCCGCCCTGATGTTCATCGCTCTGGTCGTGGCGGCGGTCGCTAGCCTCGGGACGCCGCTCATCACCAGCGTGGCGACCTCGTTCCACGTCTCGCTCGGCAGCGCGCAGTGGACGCTGACCGTCGCGCTGCTCAGCGGCGCCGTCGCCACGCCGGTCCTGGGCCGGCTCGGCGCCGGCCGGCGCCGGCGGGTCACGATCCTCGCCACGCTGGCGGTCGTCGTCGCAGGCAGCGCGCTCACCGTGCTGCCGCTGCCGTTCGCGTGGCTGCTGGCCGGCAGGGCGGCCCAGGGCGTCGGGCTCGGGCTGACGGCGCTGATGATGGGCGTGGCCCGGGACCACCTCCCCGAGGAGCGCAGCGCGGGCGTGATCGCCCTGATCTCGGTGGTCTCGATCATCGGGGCCGGCGTCGGCTACCCGCTGGCCGCACTGCTCGCCGAGCTCGGCGGGGTACGGGCCGCCTACGGCCTCGGCCTGGGCGTCACCGCCGCCGCCCTCCTGACCGCGTGGCGCTCCATGCCCGAAGCCCCCGAAGGCCGCTCCGCCCACGTGGACGTGGCAGGCGCGGTCGTCCTGGCCGCTGCGCTGCTCCTGGTGCTGTTCCTCGCCGGCGAACGGAATCTGTGGAGCCGGCACCTCGCCGTGGCGGCGGGCCTCGCCGTCGTCGCGGTGGTGCTGCTCTGCGTCTGGGCCGTCATCGAGCTGCGCAGCACGACGCCCCTGGTCGATGTGCGGGCGGTGCGGCACCCGGCGGTCGCCGGGGCGAACCTCGCCATGTTCGTCGGCGGGATCGGCATGTACCTCCTGCTCACGCTCATCACCCGGTACGCGCAGACGCCGCACGGCGCCGGCTACGGCTTCGGGCTGACGACCTTCGTCGCCGGGCTGGTCCTCATCCCGTTCTCGGTGCTGGGGTTCGTCGCCGGCAAGCTCACGCGGCGGGTCCGGACGCGGATCGCCGACCCCCTGCTCCTGGCCGGCAGCGCCGTCGTGGTCGGCGGCGGGTTCGCCCTGTTCGCGGCGGCCCGGTCGGACCTGGCCGAACTGTTCGCGGCGATGGGTGTGCTCGGCTTCGGCGTCGGCGGCTTCTCGGCCGCGATGCCCGGAGTCATCCTGGCCTTCACCCCCAAGAGCGAGACGTCGAGCGCCATGAGCTTCAACTACGTCGTCCGCAGCGTCGGGTACTCCCTGGGCAGCGCCATCGGCGGCCTGATCCTCGCCGCGGGCACCGGCCCCGGCCACCTCTTCCCCGACGACAGCGCCTACACCACCGCGGCGCTGGTCGGCATCGGCGCCATGGCGATCACGACGCTGACAAGCCTCGCTCTCGCCCGCCGACGCTCGTCCGAGACCAACCCGTAAGCCAGATGCACTCATCCCAACACTGGAGGTTCCATGCCCAAGGGCTACTGGGTCAGCGTCTACCGCACCATTTCAGACCCTGAGAAGCTGGCTGCTTACAACAAGCTGGCCGGCCCGGCCGTCCAGGCCGGGGGCGGGCGGCTCCTCGTCCGTGGCGGCCGGGTCGTCGCCCATGACGCCGGACTTGCCGAGCGCACCATCCTGATCGAGTTCGACAGCTTCGAGCAGGCCGTCGCGGCGCGCGAGAGTGCGGCCTACCAGGAGGCGCTGGTCGTCCTCTCCGACGGCGTCGAGCGCGACTTCCGCATCGTCGAAGGCATCGACTGACCGAGGTCCAGTCGGATCTTCACTGAAGCAGCAGGATTCTGGGGTATACCGGCCCGCTCCCGTGAGGGGCGTCACCAGCTGGTTCCCTCACGGCTCAGGCAGCCTGGCCGAGACCGGCGGCGGTCAGGTCCTGCTCGCGCAGCGGGGTGCAGTCGACGTCGAGTTTCGGGTCGTAGGCCTCGGGCTGGATGCCGAGTCCGTGGGTGCTGTACTCGCCGAACCGGTTGATGTGTTCGGTCAGGTACGGCGAGATGTGCGCCAGGTCTTCCGGGTCGATCTCCCATCCCTCTTCCACCCCGACTCCGGACGGCGGTCACTCCCGTACGACCAGGTACCCCTGGTGCCGGACGGAACCGCCGTCGGCGGGCAGCGTCGGTTCCCCCGGGTGCCGGCCGGGCCGCAGCGACACTCCGACGGCGCCGGCGTAGGTCGGCCGGACCCCCGGCGTGGCCGCCCCCGGCCCACCCGGTCCGGGGGCGGCCGCGCCCACCGCCTGCAGGCCGCGCGCCGACCGCGCCCACCGCCTGCAGGCCGCGCGCCGACCGTGCGGCGCGGGGCTCAGGCCGCGGTGCCCAGGCAGAACCACAGCCACTTGCCGAAGCCGTCGGTGCTGAAGCCCCACGCCAGGCTCAGGGCGGCGATGATCCCGAGGCCGCGCCCGGACTCGCGTTCCGCGCAGCCGGCCGCCGTGCCCACGGTAGGGGCCATCTCGGCGCTGCCGTCCCGTACGGCGCACATCAGCGAGCCGGTGGCGGTGTCGTGCCGGATGACCAGCCGCAGCCGGTCGCTGCCACCGTGCTCCACGGCGTTGGCGACGGCCTCGCTGAGCAGCAGCCCGCCGTCGTCCGCCAGGTCCCGGTCCGCTACGCACGTGCCGAGGGTCTTGCGGGCCAGACCGGCGGCCGCGAGGTCACCGGGCAGGGAGATGTCGATCAGCCGAGCGGACATGGCAGGCCCTCGCTGTGTGTCGGTGGCGGCGACCGGGGAACCGGTCCGCGCCGCGTGGTCGCCCCTTGGTGTCCAGGCTAGGAGCCGCCTCCGCCCGTTTCCACGGCCCTGTGGCCGTCGATGAGGGGCTGATCGGAGGAGGCGCGGGCGGGACGGGGCACGCTCGGGCGGCCCGCCGGGCGCGTGACGGGACGGGGTCGCCCGCCGGGTGGCGCGGGGCGGCCGGGCGGGCGGCGCCGTCAGCCGAAAGGACGAGGCGGCCCCGGCGCCCGAACGTCCGGGGCCAGGAATACGTCGCCAGGATCCTCGGTTCCCGATATAGTTGAATTCGCAACAACATTGGGAAGGGGAGCCATGCAGTTCGGGATCTTCACCGTCGGTGACGTCACGGCCGATCCGACGACCGGACGCGTACCGGGTGAGCACGAGCGGATCAAGGCGATGCTCGCGATCGCGCAGAAGGCCGAGGAGGTCGGCCTCGACGTCTTCGCCACCGGCGAGCACCACAACCCGCCGTTCGTCCCCTCCTCGCCGACGACGATGCTCGGCTACCTCGCCGCGCGGACCGAGAACCTGATCC
>NZ_JBHWBP010000384.1:0-6989 GCF_042735575.1 Streptomyces sp. NPDC059564
GAAGGGGCCCGGATCCAGGTGGTGGATCCGGGCCCCTTCCGCGTACCGCTTCCGGTCAGTGCTGCTGCGTGCCGCCGTCGGGTCCCTTCGGGCGCGTGCCCGGCGTGCCCGTCTCCGTCTCGCGGTCCTGCTCCGCCAGCTCGTCGTCGAAGCTGGCCGGCTCGGCGTCGCGCGCGGAGAGCTCGGTGGCCGCCGGGGGCTCGACGAGCCAGTCCGGGTTGGACTGCCGGTCCCACCACTTCCAGGCCGCGAAGGCCCCGGCGGCCACCAGGCCGACCAGCGCGACGCCGCGGAACACCCGGCCGCAGTGGGCCCGGCGCTCGTTGCGGCGTACCAGCCGGCGCACCTCGTCGGCCGACACCTGGCCGCGCAGCGCGGCCAGCGCCGCGACCGACCGGGAGGCGGCCTCCTCGGCCACCGGAGTGGCCGCCGCGAGCGCGCTCTCGATACGGGGCTGCGTGTATTCGGCGGCCTGGCGCGCGGCGCGGCGCGTCTGCTCCACCGCCTGGACCGCCGCCCGGTCGACCTTCGGCGGCACGTGGGAGCGGGCCGCACACATCCGGGGATGCAGATGGGAGTCGTAGGCCGCACGCGCCTGCAGCGAGGCCTGGGTCGCGGCGTGCGAGACCTTCGGCGCCAGCAGCTCGTTCGCCTCGTGCGCGTAGTGCACGGCCGCGTCCCTGGCGCTTCCTGCGTACGGCGCCACCACTTCCGCCGCGTGCTTCACGGTGTCCCTGGCGCTCTCGGCGGCCAGGCGCACGCTGTCCTTGCGGGTCACGGGATCCTCCTCCTCGGTGGCGGACACAGTTCACCTTTCCACCCTTTGTCGGATCATGCCTGCCATAGCGCTGCCCGGCATGCGTGACAGGGCATACGGGTGGGGGATTTCTCTGCTGTGCTGCCCTCCGTGGGAGGATCGGAACCGACAGTGATCACTATGGAAGGCAGACCCGTGGCCGAGAAGCTCTACGCCACCCTGAAGACGAACCACGGCGACATCGAGATCGAGCTGCTGGAGAACTTCGCTCCCAAGACGGTCCGCAACTTCGTGGAGCTCGCCACCGGCGCCCGCGAGTGGACGCGCCCCACGGACGGCCAGAAGACCACGGCCCCGCTCTACGACGGCACCGTCTTCCACCGCGTCATCAGCGGGTTCATGATCCAGGGCGGCGACCCCCTCGGCAACGGCACCGGCGGCCCGGGCTACCGCTTCGCCGACGAGTTCCACCCCGACCTGTCCTTCACCAAGCCGTACCTGCTCGCCATGGCCAACGCCGGCCCGGGCACCAACGGCTCCCAGTTCTTCATCACGGTCGCGCCCACCGCCTGGCTGACCCGCAAGCACACCATCTTCGGCGAGGTCACCGACCCGGCCAGCCAGAAGGTCGTGGACAAGATCGCGGCGGGCCCCACCAACCCGCGCACCGAGCGGCCCCTCGACGACGTGATCATCCAGTCGGTGGCCGTCGAGCGGCGCTGAGCCGCGCGTACCGTCCCGAGAGCGGTGATCCGCGGGGCGCCGGGAACCTTTGCGCCCCGCCCGTCCGTCCTGGTTGTGTACCGGACCGGCGGGGCACCTCCCTGCCCCGCCGCCGCTGATCGAGGGGACCGATGGACACCGACCGTCTGCCGGGCTGCTACCGCCACCCGGACCGCGACACGGGGATCACCTGCACCCGCTGCGACCGCCCCGTCTGCCCGGACTGCCGGGTCAGCGCGTCGGTGGGATTCCAGTGCGTCGAGTGCGTCCGGGAGGGCTCCGGCACCGGGCACGCCCGCGCGGCCAACGCGCCGCGCACGATCGCGGGCGGGCTGGTCGCGGCCGACCCCCAGCTGGTCACCAAGATCCTGATCGGCATCAACGTGGCGGTCTTCCTCGCCGCGTACGCCGTACCGGGGCTCGCGGTGCAGCTGGAGCTGCTCGGCCGCTACATCGAGTACTACGGAGCCCCTCTGGAGGGGATCTCCACCGGGCAGTACCACCGGCTGCTGACCTCGGTGTTCCTGCATGTCGAGTGGTGGCACATCTTCAGCAACATGCTGGCCCTGTGGGTGATCGGCGGTCCGCTGGAAGCCGCCCTGGGGCGCGCCCGCTACCTCGCCCTCTACCTGCTGTCGGGCCTGGGCGGCAGCGCCCTGGTCTACCTGCTGACCGCGCCGAACACGCCGACCCTCGGCGCCTCGGGCGCCATCTGCGGCCTGCTCGGCGCCACCGTGGTCCTCGCCCGCCGGCTGCGCTACGAACTGCGGCCGGTCCTGATCACGCTCGGGCTGATGCTGCTGATCACCTTCGTGCCGCTGGGCGGCAGCCTGTCGGTGTCCTGGCAGGCGCACATCGGCGGGCTGGTGACCGGCGCGCTGGTGGCGCTGGGACTGCTGGCGCCCGCCACCGGCAGGAAGCGCACACTGGTCCAGACGGGGACCTGCGTGGCGGTGTTCCTGCTGGCCGCGGCGGTGGTCGTGGCGCGGACAGCCGCACTCACCTGATCACACCGGCGTCAACTCTCCACAGAGTTATCCACAGATCTTCTGTCTTTTCCTCAGGTGTGGATGACGCTGTGGATAACTCATGGGGAGAGCTTGCGCCGCGGCGCTAGATGCGCACTACTTCCACTGGGTGGAGACACCGAATCCGGCTGCGATGAATCCGAAGCCGACCACGATGTTCCAGTTGCCCAGTGCCTCGACGGGCATCTGGGTATCGGTCACGTAGAAGACGACGATCCACGCGAGACCGATCAGGAACAACGCCAGCATGACCGGGGCTACCCAGCTGCGGTTCGTCAGCCTGATCGTCTGCGCCTGCTTCGCCGGCGGCGGCGTGTAGTCGTCCTTCTTGCGGATACGTGACTTCGGCACGAGGGGCTCTCCTGTCGATGCGCTGGGGACCTTGCCTGCCCCGGGCGTCCGTTAGCGTAGTGGACCTGTGGCGTTGAAGGAGAAGGGTACGTTGAGCAATTCCGACGACTCCTCCGCGGGTCCCCGTCGCCGGGCCAGACCGGTCCGGCTGCTGACGGCCGCCGTCTTCGCTCTGGCAGGCCTGATCTTCGTCACCAGTTTCAACACTTCCAAGGGTACGAACATCCGGACGGACGCTTCGCTCCTGAAGCTGTCCGACCTCATCCACGAGCGCAGCGCCAACAACGCCGAGCTGGAGAAGAGCGCCGCGGCCGCGCGCGACCGGGTGGACGCCCTCGCGGAGCGCGACGACGGCAGCACCAAGGCCGAGGACGCGAAACTGGCCGCCCTGCGCGCGGCCTCGGGCACCGAGGAGATCTCCGGCAAGGGCCTGAGCGTCACCCTCAACGACGCCCCGCCGAACGCGACCGCCCGTGTCCCGGGCGTGCCCGAGCCCCAGCCCAACGACCTGGTCATCCACCAGCAGGACCTCCAGGCCGTGGTGAACGCCCTGTGGCAGGGCGGAGCCCAGGGCATCGAGGTCATGGGCCAGCGGCTGATCTCCACCAGCGCGGTGCGCTGCGTGGGCAACACGCTGATCCTCCAGGGCCGGGTGTACTCGCCCCCGTACAAGGTGTCGGCCGTCGGAGACCCGGGCGCGTTGCGCAAGGCCCTCGCGGCCTCCCCCGCCCTGCAGAACTACCAGCTGTACGTCAACGCGTACGGGCTCGGCTGGAAAGTCGACGAGGACAAGAGGCTGACACTGCCGGGCTACTCCGGCACAGTGGACCTCCACTATGCGAAGCCGCTGGAGTCCGCCGCGCCCTGACGTCGTACTGCGCCTGGTGGTACGGACGTTCAGCGAGGTGTGCCTGACGGCCGGGACGCTGATCGTGCTGTTCGTGGCCTACGTGCTGCTGTGGACCGGCGTCAAGGCCGACCGGGCCATGGAGGGCGAGCGGGACCGGATGCGCGACCACTGGGCCGCCGCGGCCCCGGCGGCGGCGCCCGTTGCCTCCCCCGGGCCTTCGGGCGGGAGCACCCCGCCCCCGGACCCGCGGCCGCGCTCGTACCCGGCAGGGCAGGCCTTCGCCGAGATGTACGTCCCCCGCTTCGGGCCGGACTGGAGCAAGCCCGTCCTGGAGGGCACGGACCCCGATCTGCTGAAGAAGGGCCTGGGCCACTACGCGGGCACGGCCGGCCCCGGGGGCAACGGGAACTTCGCGGTGGCCGGGCACCGGCGCACGTACGGAGACCCCTTCAAGGACGTCCCCGAGCTGCGCCCGGGGGACGAGGTGATCGTCCGGGACGCCACGGACCGGTACACGTACACCGTCCGGGGCGAGGTCCTGCGCACCCTGCCCACGGAGACCGGGGTGGTCGACCCGGTGCCGAAGCGGTCCCCCTTCACCACTCCGGGCAAGTACCTGACCCTGACCACCTGCGATCCCGAATGGGGTCACAGCCACCGTCTGATCGTCTGGGCGGAGCTCACCGGTTCCCGGCCCGTCGCGCCCGGCGAGAACTGAGGGATTGCCCCGGTGACCCCCGCTGCCGGGGCCCTGGCCTTTAGGCTGTTGCGGTACCGCCCCCGCGGTGCGGAACGATCGTGGACGAAGAAGGAAACAGACGGAATGTACGGCTGGATCTGGCGGCACTTGCCGGGCAACGCGTGGGTACGCGCGCTGATCTCTCTCGTACTGATCCTGGCGGTGGTGTTCGTACTGTTCCAGTACGTCTTCCCGTGGGCCGAGCCGCTCCTTCCGTTCAACGATGTGACGGTGGACGAGGGATCGGGAGCCACTCCGTGAGCGCGCGCATTCTGGTTGTCGACAATTACGACAGCTTTGTCTTCAATCTGGTCCAGTACCTCTATCAGCTCGGCGCCGAATGCGAGGTGCTGCGCAACGACGAGGTCGAGCTCGCGCACGCCCAGGACGGCTTCGACGGCGTGCTGCTCTCGCCGGGGCCGGGCACGCCGGAGGAAGCGGGCGTCTGCGTCGACATGGTCCGGCACTGCGCGGACACCGGCGTCCCGGTCTTCGGCGTCTGCCTCGGCATGCAGTCCATGGCGGTCGCCTACGGGGGCGTCGTGGGCCGGGCCCCCGAGCTGCTGCACGGCAAGACCTCGCCTGTGGTCCACGAGGGCCTCGGCGTCTTCGCCGGGCTGCCGTCGCCGTTCACCGCGACCCGCTACCACTCCCTCGCCGCCGAACCCCAGACCCTGCCCGACGTGCTGGAAGTCACCGCGCGGACCGAGGACGGGATCATCATGGGGCTGCGGCACCGGGAGCACGACGTGGAGGGCGTGCAGTTCCACCCCGAGTCGGTACTGACCGAGTGGGGCCACCGGATGCTCGCGAACTGGCTCGTGCGCTGCGGTGACGCCGGCGCCGTCGAGCGGTCGGTGGGGCTGGCCCCGGTGGTGGGCAAGGCCGTCGCGTGACGACGGTCGCGCCGTCCGCCCCCACCGAGGGCCGGGCCGCGCGGCGCAAGGCAGCCCAGGAGGCCGCGAAGCGCTCGCACGCGCGGGCGCGCAAACGGGGCGGGCGGGGACGGCGGCGAGCCCGCCCCCGCTCGGGCGGCCCGGTGGTGGTGCTGAGCCGGGCGGCGGGGGAGCTGTTCATCACCGTCGGCGTGGTGATGCTGCTGTTCGTCACCTACCAGCTCTGGTACACCAACCTGCTCGCGGAGCGCGCCGCGGACGGGGCCGCGGGCTCGCTCCGGCAGACCTGGGAGCAGGCGCCGGGAGCGGGGCCCGGGACGTCCGCCGCGCCGCCGGTGGCGGCCTTCGAGCCGGGACAGGGCTTCGCGATCCTCTACATCCCCAAGCTGGACCTGAAGGTCCCGGTGGCGGAGGGGATCAGCAAGGCGAAGGTGCTGGACCGGGGGATGGCCGGCCACTACGGCGAAGGGGCGCTGAAGACGGCCATGCCGGCCGACAAGCAGGGCAACTTCGCGGTCGCCGGCCACCGCAACACCCACGGTGAACCGTTCCGCTACATCAACAAGCTGGTGCCGGGGGACCCGATCGTGGTGGAGACGCGGGACGCGTACTACACGTACGAGATGACCTCGTCGCTCCCGCAGACCTCCCCGGCGAACGTCTCGGTGATCAAGCCGGTCCCCGAGGGATCCGGATTCACCGGACCGGGCCGGTACATCACGCTGACGACCTGCACTCCCGAGTTCACGAGCACCTACCGGATGATCGTATGGGGCAGGATGATCGACGAACGCCCGCGCAGCCAGGGCGCTCCGCCCGCGCTGACCAGCCCGTAAGGACGACCCGCAGTGTCTCGTGCCCGCCGCCGCTCCGCACCGCCGCCCGCCGATCGCAGTGTGATCGCCGGGTTCCTGAGCCTGCTGGGAGAGTTCCTGATCACGGTGGGCCTGATCCTCGGGCTGTTCGTGGCGTACTCGCTGTGGTGGACCAACGTCCTCGCGGACCGGCAGGCCTCGGCCCGGGGCGACCAGATCCGCCAGCAGTGGCAGGCGTCCCCCGCGCCCGCGGTGAACGCGCCCGCCCAGCCCGGCGCCCTCGACACCAAGGACGGCATCGGCTTCCTGCACGTGCCGTCGATGAAGAACGGCGAGGTGCTGGTCAAGCCGGGCACCGCGCCGGACGTGCTGAACGACGGCGTCGCCGGGTACTACACGGACCCGGTGAAGTCGGCCCTGCCCTGGGACGACAAGGGCAACTTCGCCCTCGCCGCGCACCGCGACGGGCACGGGGCGAAGTTCCACGACATCGACAAGGTGAAGAACGGCGACGCGGTCGTCTTCGAGACCCGGGACACCTGGTACGTGTACAAGGTCTTCGCCGAGCTGCGCCAGACCTCGAAGTACAACACCGACGTCATCAACCCGGTCCCGAAGGAGTCGGGGAAGACGGGCCCGGGCCGGTACATCACGCTGACGACCTGCACCCCCGTCTACACCTCGAAGTACCGGTACATCGTCTGGGGCGAGCTGGTGCGGACGGAGAAGGTGGACGACAAGCGCACCCTCCCGGCGGAGCTGCGCTGAACCGGCCGCGCCGGATGTTTCACGTGAAACGGGCCCGGCCCCCCTCGTTCGTCGAGGAGGGC
>NZ_JBHWBP010000385.1:0-6975 GCF_042735575.1 Streptomyces sp. NPDC059564
GACCATGCCCGTGACGTCACCACGCGCGGCGCCGCCATCCGCCCGTGGCGGCGCCGGCCACAGGGGCCTACGGCTTCGGCAGGTACGCCTGCTTGGTGGCGCAGGTCCAGATCACGGGCTTCAGCTTGTCGTTCGCGTTGACGGCCGCTCCGCCGACCCGCCCGTCGTCGGCGACCGACTCCGCCGCGCTGGCCTTGCCCGCGGCGAGCCTCGGCAGGGCGAGCACCGGCCCCGAGCCCGGCCACAGCTGTGCCTGGTCGGTGAGGGTCGGCTCGTCCGGGTGGAACCTGGCGGTGCCGACGCTGACGCCGGTGGTGGGGCTGATGGCCTCGAACGTTCCGTACGGGAACGGGTTCAGCGTGCCGGGGGAGGTGCCGGGCGCGGTGTACGGGGGCGTCCAGCTCCACGGCTTGAACGCGTAGCCCGGCCCGTACCAGTCGTAGCCGACGACGTGGCCGCTCTCGTCGATGTCCTGGACGTGGCTCTCCTGGTACATGCCGGTGCCGCTCTGGACGAGGGACCGGGCCGGGCCGCCGTCCGCGGGCCAGACCACCGGGAAGCTCTCCCACCGGTACTGGTCGGTTTCGGGGTCCTGGTAGGCCAGTTTGGCCGTGCCGGCGATGTCGCCCTTGTTGTTGATGCCCGTGACCAGGTCGACCTCGGTGTGCGGCGGGGTGTCCGCCGGCGGGGCCAGCTCGCGGACCTTCTGGCCGTCCTTCCAGACCAGGCCGACGCCCGCCTGGTTGCGCGAGACGACGTACCCGGCGTCGTTGACGTCGGCCTCGCCGTACGCGTAGTCGCTGCCGGGCAGCCGGGTGACCGCGGCGGCGCCCGCCCGGTAGGTGAACACGTAGCTGTCGGCCCCGTGGACGATGCCGACCATCAGACCGCCCTTGTTCACGGCGAGGAGCTCGCCGCCGAGGCCGGCGGGCAGCGGGACCTTGTGCGGCGTGGTGCCCGTCCAGTACACGGGCTTCCCGCCGGAGATGCCGACGGACAGGTTGCCCGAGCCGAGGGCGTGCACGCCTTCGGTCTGCGGATTGCCCGGGTTGTAGGTCCCGGACCCGATGGAGCCCAGTACCTGGATCCTGGGCGTGCAGGTGGTGGCGGCCGTGGCCGGGCCCGCGGCGGTGACGATCCCCGCCAGGACGACCGCGGCGGCCGCCGCCGCTGCGGCGCGTCTGGTGTGCGTGCTGTTCATCGTTGGATTCCCCCCTGTGGCGTGCGGTGGTGGTGCGATCGCGCCAGGCCCGGAGCGGTCCGCTCCGCGGGCGTGCGCGTGTTCCCCCATTGCGTCATATGCCGTGTGAAACCGGCGTGTTGATGCTAACTCCCGGATTCCCCGTTAACCCGTCGTTCGCGCGCCTGATTTCCGGAAGCGGCCGCCCCGCCGCCCGGTGGCACCTGACCGGGGCAAAGACCGGGCCAATGGCGGGGCCGAGGGTTCCCATGACATCAAGCGACCGCTTAGTATGCCGCCGAGCGTGGTTCCTCGACGGCGGCTGGAGGCCCCGGATGCAGGCATGGCGAGTACACACGACCGGTGAGCCCCGTGAGGCGATGCGCCTCGAGGAGGTACCCGAGCCGGTGCCCGGCGAGGGCGAGGTGAGGCTCAAGGTGCTCGCGGCGAACGTCAACTTCCCCGACGCGCTCCTCGTCCGCGGCCAGTACCAGATCCGGCCGCCGCTGCCCTTCACCCCCGGCGTCGAGATCTGCGGGGAGACCGAGGACGGCCGCCGCGTCATCGCCAACCCCAGCCTGCCCCACGGCGGATTCGCCGAGTACGTCACCGCCCCCGCGCGCGCCCTCCTCCCCGCCCCGGACACGCTCGACGACGCCGAGGCCGCCGCCCTGCACATCGGCTACCAGACCGGCTGGTTCGGCCTGCACCGCCGGGCCCGGCTGCGCGAGGGCGAGACCCTGCTCGTGCACGCCGCGGCGGGCGGCGTCGGCAGCGCCGCCGTCCAGCTCGGCAAGGCCGCCGGGGCCACCGTCATCGGGGTCGTCGGCGGCAAGGCCAAGGTGCGCGCCGCCGAGGAACTGGGCTGCGACCTCGTCATCGACCGCACCACCGAGGACGTCGTCGCCCGCGTCAAGGAGTTCACCGCCGGACGCGGGGCCGACGTCGTCTACGACCCGGTCGGCGGCGACGCCTACACCGCCTCCGCCAAGTGCGTGGCCTTCGAGGGCCGGATCGTGGTCGTCGGCTTCGCCGGCGGCACCATCCCCACCCCCGCCCTCAACCACGCCCTGGTCAAGAACTACGCCATCCTCGGCCTGCACTGGGGCCTGTACGCCACCAGGGAACCCGCCTCGATCCCGGCCTGCCACGCCGAGCTCACCCGGCTCGCCGCCGAGGGCCTGATCAGGCCCCTGGTCAGCGAACGCGTCCCCCTCGCCGGGGCCGCCGACGCCGTCCAGCGCCTCGCCGACGGAGCCACCACCGGCCGGCTGGTCGTCGTACCGTCCCTGGACGGAGCCGCCCGATGACGCCCACCGCCGAGGAACTCGCCGCCCGCGTCCGGGACCTGCTCGCCGCCCACCCGCCCGCCACCACCCCCCGCGCCGACTTCCTGCGCGCCCGCTTCGACGCCGGACTCGCCTGGGTGCACTACCCCGAGGGCCTCGGCGGCCTCGGCGCGCCCCGCTCCCTCCAGGCCGTCGTCGACGCCGCCCTGGAGGCCGCCGGAGCCCCCGACAACGACCCGCGCCGCATCGGCATCGGCCTCGGCATGGCCGCGCCCACGATCCTCGCGTACGGCGCCGACGAGCAGAAGCGGCGCTTCCTGCGCCCCCTGTGGGTGGGGGAGGAGGTCTGGTGCCAGCTCTTCAGCGAGCCCGGCGCCGGCTCCGACCTCGCCGCCCTCGGCACCCGCGCCGTCCTCGACGAGGCCGCCGGCGAGTGGGTCGTGGACGGGCAGAAGGTGTGGACCTCCAGCGCCCACACCGCCCGCTGGGCCATCCTCATCGCCCGCACCGACCCCACCCTGCCCAAGCACCGGGGCATCACCTACTTCCTGTGCGACATGCGCGCCCCCGGCGTCGAGGTCCGGCCCCTGCGCCAGATCACCGGCGAGGCCGAGTTCAACGAGGTCTTCCTCACCGGCGTCCGGATCCCCGACGCGCGCCGCCTGGGAGCCGTCGGCCAGGGCTGGGCCGTCGCCCGCACCACCCTGATGAACGAACGCGTCTCCATCGGCGGCATGCGCGTCCCCCGCGAGGGCGGCATGATCGGCCCCGTCGCCACCGCCTGGCGCGAACGGCCCGCGCTGCGCACCCACGCCCTGCACCAGCGGCTGCTCGACCTCTGGGTCGAGGCCGAGGTGGCCCGCCTCACCGCGGAGCGGCTGCGCCAGCGGCTGTCCCAGGGCCAGCCGGGCCCCGAGGGCAGCGGGATGAAACTCACCTTCGCCCGCCTCAACCAGGAGATCAGCGGCCTGGAGGTGGAACTCCTCGGCGAGGAGGGCCTCCTGTACGAGGACTGGACCATGCGCCGCCCCGACATCGTCGACTTCACCGGCCGCGACGCCGGATACCGCTACCTGCGCGCCAAGGGCAACAGCATCGAGGGCGGCACCAGCGAGGTCCTCCTCAACATCGTCGCCGAGCGCGTCCTCGGCCTGCCCGCCGAACCGCGCGACGACAAGGACATCGCCTGGAAGGACCTCGCCCGATGAGCGATACGCGCGCCCCCCTCGACCTGCTCTACTCCGGCACCGAGGAGGAACTCCGCTCCGCGGTACGGTCCCTGCTCGCCGACCGCTGCACCCCGGACCGGGTCCTCGCCCGCGCGGAGACCGGCCGCCCCCACGACCCGGACCTGTGGCGCACGCTCTCCGCCGACATCGGCGCCGCCGGGCTCCTCGTCCCCGAGAAGCTCGGCGGGGCGGGCGCGAGCCACCGGGAGGCCGCCGTGGTCCTGGAGGAGCTCGGCCGCGCCGTCGCCCCCGTCCCGTACCTGACCAGCTCGGTCCTCGCCACGGAGATCCTGCTCGGCTGCGATACGCCCGAGGCCTCCGAGCTGCTACGGGAACTCGCGGCCGGCCGGAGCGTCTGCGTCCCCGCCCTCCCGCTCACCCAGGCCCCCGGCGCGCCCCTGCCGCGGCCGCCCCGCGACACCGGCGGCGGCGCCCTGACCGGCACCGTCACCTCCGTCGCGGACGCGGTCGCCGCCGACGTCCTGCTGGTCCTGGCCGACACCGGGCTGCACGCCGTCCCCGCCGCCCGCGCCGTGCTCGCCGGGGCCGTCCCCCTCGACCTCACCCGGCCGCTCGCCACCGTCACCCTCGACGCGGCCCCCGGCACCCGCCTCGCGGACCCCGCGACCGCGCGGGCGGCCGTCGCCGGGGCGCTGCTGTCGGGCGCCGGGCTGCTGGCCTCCGAACAGCTCGGGCTCGCCGAGTGGTGCCTCACGGAGACCGTCGCGCACGTCCGGGGCCGCCACCAGTTCAACCGGCCCATCGGCTCCTTCCAGGCCCTCAAGCACCGCCTCGCGCGCCTCTGGCTCGACGTGGCCTCCGCCCGCGCGGCGGCCCGCGCGGCCGCCGACGCCCTCGCGACGGCCTCCCCCGACGCCCCGCTCACGGTCGCCGTCGCCCAGGCCTACTGCTCCGGGGTCGCGGTCCGCGCGGCCGAGGAGTGCGTCCAGCTGCACGGCGGCATCGGCATGACCTGGGAACACCCCGCCCACCTCTACCTCAAGCGCGCCAAGGCCGACTCCCTGGCCCTGGGCACCGCGGGCCACCACCGCGGCCTCGTCGCGGACTTCGCGGAACTCCCGGCGCCGTAGCGCCGCGCGGCTGCCCGGACCCGCGCGTCGAACGGGTCCGGGCGGAGCCCGGGGAACGGGACCGGCCGAACGGCCGATGCGGCGTGAGGGCGCGGTGCGGCAGCCTTGGCGGGTTCCCCCGACGCCCCCGCCCCGCGAAGGGAGCCGCGCCATGCTGCACGCCCTCTACCTCCTCGACATCACCGCTTCCGCGGGCCTGGTGTTCGCCCTCCGGCTGGCCGCGATCTCCCGGGACCTGCGCCTGCCCCGCCTCCAGCGCGCCACCGGCTGATCCCTATCCTCGGCCCATGACGGCCACCCCCACCCGGCTCACCGCCCCCGCCCTGCGCGCCCACCGCGACGAACTCGCCGCCCTCCTCCACGACGTGGTCGCGGGCGGCGCCTCCCTCGGCTTCCTCGCCGGCCTCGGCCACGCGGAGGCCGCCGCCTGGTGGGATTCCCTGCTGCCCGCGGTCGAGGACGGCTCCCTCGCCCTGTGGGTCTCCCGAGGCCCCGACGGCCGCCTCGACGGCACCGTCGGCTGGCACCGGGAGTCCAAGCCCAACGGCCGCCACCGCGCCGAGCTCCGCAAGCTGATGGTCCACCCGTCCGCCCGGGGCCGCGGCACCGCCCGCGCCCTGCTCGCCGAGGCCGAACACCAGGCCGCCGTCGCCGGGGTCGTCCTCCTCTTCCTCGACACCGAGACGGGCAGCGGCGCCGAGCGGCTCTACCGCGCCGCCGGCTGGACCGAGGCCGGGACCATCCCCGACTACGCCACCGACCCCGCCGGCCGGCTGCGCCCGACCACCCTCTTCTACAAGCACCCCAAGCCGGCCCGCCCGTAGAGGTGACCTCGCCCGCCACGCCGCGTTAGTCCGCGTAGCGCGCACCGCCGAGCGAGGGAGACCGCATGTCCGCAGCAGCCGCACCACTCACCCGCCGCGCGTTCCTCCGTACGGCCTTCACCGCGGCCGTGTTCGGCGGGGCGGCCGCGGTCCTGGCCCCGGTGCTGAGAGCCCGCCGCCCCCGCCAGACCCTGAGCCCGGCGCCGCTCGGCGAGGAGACGTACCGGGGCCGGCACATCAGCGTCGACCTCGCCTCGGCGGCGGTGCGCATCGACGGCCGTCCCCTGCACGTGATGCGCCGCGCCGACGGCAGCTACCTCAGCGGGATCAACCACTTCCAGTCCTACGAGACCCCGCTGGAGCTGGCCCGCGCGGCTGTCGACGAACTCGGCACCACCCCGCTGGCCCTCGCGGCACCGCACCACGGCTGACGGACGGCAACGGGAGGAGCCCGGCCTTGTACACCCGGCAGAACCAGAAGGACCTGACCAGCGCCCAGAAGAAGCGGTTCACGGCCGCGGTACTGGAGCTCAAGCGCAACGGCACGTACGACGCGTTCGTGCGCACCCACGACAAGTACTTCGTGCCCGACCGGGACCGGAAGCTGCGCGTCGGGCACATGTCGCCGTCCTTCTTCCCCTGGCACCGGCGCTACCTGCTGGAGTTCGAGAAGCAGCTCCGGTCCGTGGACTCCGGGGTGTCCATCCCGTACTGGGACTGGACCACCGACACCAGCCCCGTCTCCTCCCTGTGGGCCGACGACTTCCTCGGCGGCACCGGCCGCGCGAGCGACCGCAAGGTGATGACCGGGCCCTTCGCCCACGACCGGGGCAACTGGACGATCACGGTCGGGGTGTCCGCGGCCCGCTTCCTCACCCGCAACCTCGGCCGTCCCGGGAACCCCATCTCCCTGCCCACCCCCGCCGAACTCCGGTGGGCCATCGACGATCCGGTCTACGACAGCGCGCCCTGGGACTCCACCGCCTCCGACGGCGGCTTCCGCAACAAGCTGGAGGGCTGGGCGGCGCCCAAGAGCGAGCAGTGGCGCAACCACAACAAGGTCCACCAGTGGATCGGCGGCCACATGACCGGCGGTACGGCCCCCAACGACCCGGCGTTCTGGCTGCACCACGCGTTCGTCGACCTGATCTGGGACCGCTGGCAGCAGCGGCACCCCGACTCGGGCTACCTGCCGGCCGCCCCCCTGGCGCTGGGCGACCTCCAGCGCGGCCGGGTGATCGCCTGCGACGAGCCGATGCCCCCGTGGAACGTGACCCCGCGCGAGATGACCGGCCACCAGGGCGTCTACCGCTACGCCTGACCGGCCCCGGCCCCGCGCGAGGGATGCGGAAAGGGCCCCCG
>NZ_JBHWBP010000386.1:0-6969 GCF_042735575.1 Streptomyces sp. NPDC059564
GCCCTCTCCATGGACCCCCAGCAGCGGCTGCTGCTGGAGACCTCGTGGGAGGCGTTCGAGCGCGCCGGCATCGACCCGGCCACCCTGCGCGGCAGCCGCACCGGAGTCTTCGCCGGCACCAACGGCCAGGACTACGCCGTCGGCCTCTCCCAGCACGGGTCGGAGGGCATGGAGGGTCACCTCCTCACCGCCAACTCCGCCTCCGTCGTCTCGGGACGGCTCTCCTACACCTTCGGCCTGGAGGGCCCGGCGGTGACGGTGGACACCGCCTGCTCCTCGTCCCTGGTCGCCCTGCACCTGGCGGCGCAGTCGCTGCGCCAGGGCGAGTGCGACCTGGCCCTGGCCGGCGGCGTCACCGTCATGTCGACCCCCGGCGCGCTCATCGGCTTCAGCCGCCAGCGCGGCCTGTCCCAGGACGCCCGCTGCCGCGCCTTCGCCGCCTCGGCCGAGGGCACGGGCCTCGCCGAAGGCGCGGGGATGCTGCTGGTGGAGCGCCTGTCGGACGCCCGCCGCAACGGACACCGGGTACTGGCCCTCGTACGGGGCTCCGCGATCAACCAGGACGGCGCGTCGAACGGGCTGACCGCCCCCAACGGGCCGGCGCAACAGCGGGTGGTCCGGCAGGCACTGGCGAACGCGGGCCTGGCGGCCGGTGACGTCGACGCGGTCGAGGCCCACGGCACGGGAACGACGCTCGGCGACCCGATCGAGGCGCAGGCCCTGCTGAAGGCCTACGGCACCGACCGCCCGGCCGACCGCCCGCTGTGGCTGGGGACCGTCAAGTCGAACATCGGGCACACGCAGGCCGCCGCGGGTGTGGCGGGTGTGATCAAGATGGTGATGGCGATGCGGCAGGGGGTGCTGCCGAAGACGCTGCACGTGGATGAGCCGTCGCCGCACGTGGACTGGTCGGCGGGTGCGGTGAAGCTGCTCACCGAGCCGGTGGAGTGGGCGGAGCACGGGCGTCCGCGCCGGGCGGGAGTGTCCTCGTTCGGCGTCAGCGGCACCAACGCCCACGTCGTCATCGAGCAGCCGGCCGAGCAGGAGCGGGCCGCGCGGAGCGACGAGCAGGAGAACCCGACCGCGGCCGGTACCGCTGTCGCGTGGCCGCTGTCCGCCAAGGACCCGGCGGCCCTGCGCGAGCAGGCCGCACGCCTGCTGACGCACCTGACGGAACACCCGGACCTCGACCCCGCCGACATCGGCCTGTCCCTGGCGACCTCCAGGGCCGCACTGGACCTCCGGTCCGCGGTCGTCGGCACCGGCCGTGAGGAGCTGCTGAGCAGCCTCGGCGCCCTCGCCGCGGGCCGACCGGCGAGCGGCGCGGTCCTGCGCGGTGAGACGTCGACCGGCGCGCCCGCAGGGGGGAACCGGACCGCGTTCCTCTTCTCGGGGCAGGGGAGCCAGCGACCGGGCATGGGGCGCGAACTGCACGCCGCCTTCCCGGTGTTCGCCGAGGCGTTCGACGCCGTGTGTGCCGCGCTGGACATCCACCTCGAACTCCCGCTGAAGAGCGTGGTGTTCGCCGCCCAGGACGGCGAAGCGCTGAACCGGACGGTGTACACCCAGCCCGCGCTGTTCGCCGTCGAGGTGGCGTTGTTCCGGCTGGTGGAGTCGTGGGGGATCCGGCCGGACTTCCTGGCGGGTCATTCCGTCGGCGAGTTCGCGGCGGCCCATGTGGCGGGCGCGCTGTCGCTGGACGACGCGGCGAAGCTCGTGGCGGCCCGCGGCCGCCTGATGCAGGCACTCCCGGACGGGGGTGTCATGGTCGCGGTGCAGGCCTCGGAGGACGAAGTTCGGGCCCTGCTGGCCGGGTACGAGGACCGCGCGGGCATCGCCGCCGTCAACGGCCCTTCGGCCGTGGTGGTTTCGGGCGCCGAGGACGCCGTGGCCGCGGTCGTCGGGCGGCTGGAGGAACAGGGCCGCAAGACGAAGGCCCTCTCCGTCTCCCACGCCTTCCATTCCCCCTT
Source organism: Streptomyces sp. NPDC059564 (assembly GCF_042735575.1). Taxonomy (NCBI): domain Bacteria; kingdom Bacillati; phylum Actinomycetota; class Actinomycetes; order Kitasatosporales; family Streptomycetaceae; genus Streptomyces; species Streptomyces sp. NPDC059564. Next base: position 1,971 of record NZ_JBHWBP010000386.1, read on the forward strand.
GATGCAACCGATGCTGGCCGATTTCCGGGCCGTCGTGGAGAGCGTTTCCTTCGGCGCCGCGAAGCTTCCGGTCATCTCCACCCTCACCGGGCGTCCGGCATCCGCGGAAGAGCTCTCCTCCGCCGACTACTGGGTCCGCCATGTCAGCGGGGCCGTCCGCTTCGCTGACGCCGTCACCACCCTCACCGGCGAGGGCGTCCGTACGTTCCTGGAGATCGGCCCGGGCGGTGTCCTGACCGCCATGGCCCAGGACTCCCTCGACGAGCACGCGGTCACGCTGCCCCTGCTGCGCGCGGACCGCGCCGAGGACCTGGCCGTCACCACGGCCGCCGCCCAGCTCCACGTCCACGGGACATCCGTCGACTGGACGGCCGTGTTCGCAGGGCGCGGCGCCCGACGCGTCGACCTGCCCACCTACGCCTTCCAGTACGAGCACTACTGGCTCGACGCGCCCACCGCCCCCGGCGACGTCGCCGCGGCTGGCCTGGCCACCGCCGGACACGCCCTGTTCGGAGCGGCGGCCCTGCTGCCCGACGACGCCGGCTCGCTGCTGACCGGCCGGCTGTCACTGGCCACACACCCCTGGCTGGCCGACCACGCCGTCTCCGGCGTGACCCTGCTGCCGGGAACCGCCTTCCTGGAGATGGCCGTCCGGGCCGGCGAGGAGCTCGGCTGCGGTCGCGTCGACGAACTCACCCTCGCAGCCCCCCTGGTGCTCCCGGAGCACGGCGCGGTCCAGGTACGGGTGGTGGCCGGCGCTGCCGACGACGACTCCGACCGGCGCACGGTGCGGATCTACTCGCGTCCCGATGCCAGGGACGAGGCCGCTGCGGAGCTGCCTTGGACCCGCCATGCCACCGGGTTCCTCGTACCGGACCGCGAGGGGACGTCCGCGTTCGATGAACCGGACGTGCCCGGGACGGCGGCTGCCTGGCCGCCCGCCGACGCCGCCGCCGTCGACATCCACGACTGCTACGAGCGGCTGGCCGAGGCCGGGTTCGCGTACGGGCCCGTCTTCCAGGGCCTGCGCGGCGTGTGGCGGCGAGGGGAGGACGAGCTCTTCGCCGAGGTCGGGCTGCCCGACGACACCTCGGTCGCCGGCTTCGCCGTGCACCCCGCCCTCCTCGACGCGGCGCTGCACGCCCTGATCGTGGGCGAGTTCCTCGCGGAGGGCCACGAGGGCCGGCTGCCGTTCGCCTGGGACGGCGTGAGCGTGTACGGAACCGGCGCCGAGACGCTGCGGGTTCGCCTGACCCGTGCCGGTTCCGGTCCGGACTCGGTGGCGCTGAGGATCACCGACGGCCTGGGCAGGCCCGTGGCATCGGTGGACTCGCTGACGCTGCGGGCGGTGGCTCCCGGGCAACTCGCCGGAGCGAGCGGCGGGCACGGCGCTTCGGCGTTGCGGGACGCGCTGTTCCGGGTGGACTGGGAGCGGTGTGAGCCGGCCCCCGACGCGGAGCCCGTGGGCGTGGTGGTGTGCGAGAGCCTGCCGGCATCGGTCGCGGCTACGGACGCCGTGGCCGTCCCCGTACAGGGGACGCCCGGCGGCAGCGAGGACGCGTCGGCCGCATCGGCCGCGCGGCAGGTGCTGGCGCTGCTCCAGGAGTGGCTGCGGGAGGACCGGTTCGCCGCATCGCGCCTGGTCATCGTGACCCGAGGGGCTGTGGACGCCTCCACCGCCGACGCCGCCGATGCCGTCGAGGTGGATGCGGCGCAGGCCGCGGTCTGGGGACTCGTACGCTCGGCGCAGTCGGAGAACCCCGGCCGGTTCGTGCTGGTCGACGTCGACGGAGACATCGACGGAGACATCGACACCGCCCGTCTGGCGGCCGCCGCCGCCTCGGGCGAGCCGCAGGTGGCGGTCCGGGACGGCGCCCTGCTCGCTCCGCGCCTGACGCGGGTCGACGCCACCCCCGCGGAACGGCCCGCTGATGCCGATGACACGGGCCGTCGCCCCGCCTTCTCGGCCGAAGGGACGGTCCTGGTCACCGGTGCCTCCGGTGTGCTGGGGCGCCTCGTCGCCCGCCACCTGGTCACCGAGCACGGAGTGCGGCACCTGCTGCTGGCGAGCCGTCGCGGCCCGGACGCCGCGGGCGCGCCGGAGTTCGCCGAGGAGCTGCGGACGCTCGGCGCCGACGTACGGACCGTCCGCTGCGACGTCGCGGACCGTACGGCGCTGGCCGAACTGCTGACGGAGATTCCCGCCGACCAGCCGCTGACCGGTGTGGTGCACGCGGCGGGCGTGACCGACGACGGGATCGTCCCCGCGCTCACCCCCGAGCGCCTCGACCGCGTCTTCCGCCCCAAGGCCGACGCCGCCCTGAACCTCCACGAGCTGACCCGGGACGCCGGCCTCACCGCCTTCGTCCTCTTCTCCTCCGCCGCCGGCACCCTCGGCAGCGCGGGACAGGCCAACTACGCGGCCGCGAACGCCTTCCTGGACGCCCTCGCCCAGCAGCGCCGCGCGGCCGGGCTGCCCGCGGTGTCGATCGCCTGGGGCCTGTGGGCGGAGACCAGCGCGCTCACGGCCGACCTCGCCGCCGCGGACCGGCACCGGATCAGCCGGTCCGGGTTGATCGCGCTGGAGGCACAGGAGGGCCTGGCGCTCTTCGACGCCGCCTGCCGTTCCGCGCTCGCCACCGTGGTCCCGGTCCGGCTGGACACCGGCGCGCTCCAGGCGCAGGCCCGCGCCGGAGCGCTGCCCCCGCTGTTGCGGAAGCTGGTACGTGGCTCCGTACGGCGTGCCCTCGACGGCACGCGGCAGCACGCGACGGGGTCCTCGCTGGCCGAGCGGATCACGGCCCTGCCGGCCGCCGAGCGGCACGACGTCCTCCTCGATCTCGTCCGGACCCAGGCGGCGGCCGTGCTCGGCCACGCATCCGTCCGGTCGGTCGCCGTGGACCGGCAGTTCAGGGACCTCGGCTTCGACTCGCTCACCGCCGTCGAACTCCGGAACCTGCTCAACACGGCCACCGGCCTGCGGCTGCCCGCGACCCTCGTCTTCGACCACCCCACCCCCGAGGCGCTCACCCGCTTCCTGCTGACCGAACTCGTCGGTTCGGCCCCCGGTGGCTCGGAGCTCGCTCCGGTGGCGGTCGTTTCGGCCGATGAGCCGATCGCGATCGTGGGGATGAGCTGCCGGTATCCGGGTGGGGTGCGGTCTCCGGAGGATCTGTGGCGGTTGGTCGCGGAGGGCGGGGACGCGGTGGGCGGCTTCCCGGTGGACCGTGGCTGGGCGCTGGACGCGCTGTATCACCCGGATCCTGATCACGCCGGAACGAGCTACGCCCGGGACGGCGGGTTCCTGTACGACGCGGCGGAGTTCGATGCCGGGTTCTTCGGGATCTCGCCGCGTGAGGCGCTCGCGATGGATCCGCAGCAGCGGCTGCTGCTGGAGACCTCGTGGGAGGCGTTCGAGCGGGCCGGGATCGATCCGGCCACGCTGCGCGGTTCGCGTACGGGCGTCTTCGCCGGCGTCATGTACCACGACTACGGCTCGCGCCTGCCCGTCGCACCCGACGGATTCGAGGGGTACCTCGTCAACGGCAGCGCGGGCAGCATCGCCTCCGGCCGGGTGGCTTACACCTTCGGTCTGGAGGGGCCGGCGGTGACGGTGGACACGGCGTGCTCGTCGTCGCTCGTCGCTCTGCATCTGGCGGCGCAGTCGCTGAGGCAGGGCGAGTGCTCGATGGCTCTGGTCGGCGGTGTGACGGTCATGGCGACCCCGAACATCTTCGTGGAGTTCAGCCGTCAGCGCGGGCTGGCGGCCGACGGCCGCTGCAAGGCCTTCTCGGCGTCGGCCGACGGCACCGGCTGGGCCGAGGGCGCGGGCATGCTGTTGGTGGAACGGCTCTCGGACGCCCGCCGCAACGGCCACCAGGTACTGGCCGTCGTACGGGGTTCCGCGGTGAACCAGGACGGTGCGTCGAACGGTCTGACGGCGCCGAACGGTCCGGCGCAGCAGCGGGTCATCCGCCAGGCGCTGGCGCAGGCCGGGCTGTCCGCCGCCGACGTCGACGCGGTCGAGGCGCACGGCACGGGAACGACGCTCGGCGACCCGATCGAAGCCCAGGCGCTGCTCGCCACGTACGGCCAGGAGCGTACGGAGGACCGGCCGCTGTGGCTCGGCTCGCTGAAGTCGAACATCGGGCACACGCAGGCCGCCGCCGGTGTCGCGGGCGTGATCAAGATGGTCGAGGCGATGCGGCACGGCGTGCTGCCGAAGACGCTGCACGCCGACGAGCCGTCGCCGCACGTGGAGTGGTCGTCCGGAGCGGTGAAGCTGCTCACCGAGCCGGTGGAGTGGGCGGAGTACGGTCGGCCCCGGCGTTCGGCCGTATCGTCCTTCGGCGTCAGCGGAACCAACGCGCACGTCGTACTGGAACACGTACCGGGCGAGGAGCCCGCTCCGGCCGCCGAGAACGCCGCCCCGGCGCCCGGCGCCGTTCCGTGGGTGCTCTCGGCCAAGGACGACGCGTCACTGCGCGCCCAGGCACAGCGCCTCGCGGCCCACCTCTTCGGGCACCTGGACCTGGGGATCGCCGAGGTCGGGCGGTCGCTGGCCACGTCGCGTGCCGCGATGGAGGTGCGCGCGGCGGTCGTCGGGACCCGGCGCGAGGACCTGCTGGAGGGCTTGACGGCTCTGGCCGCCGGTCGCCAGGCAGCCGGCGTCGTACGCGGTGAAGCGGAGCACGGTACGCCTTCCGCCGACAACCGGACCGCGTTCCTGTTCTCGGGGCAGGGGAGTCAGCGGCTGGGGATGGGGCGCGAGTTGTACGCGGCCTTCCCGGTGTTCGCGGAGGCTTTCGACGGGGTGTGCGGGGTGTTGGACGCGCATCTCGAACGGCCTTTGACGGATGTGGTGTTCGGTGATGACGCGGAGCTGTTGAACCAGACCATTTATACCCAGCCGGCGTTGTTCGCGGTCGAGGTGGCGTTGTTCCGGCTGGTGGAGTCGTGGGGTGTGCGGCCGGATCTGGTGGCGGGGCATTCGGTGGGT